>DASYBP010000291.1:0-19996 GCA_036500715.1 Rhodopila sp. | reverse complement strand
CGATGGGCGCGATCAGTTCGACCGACATCGACACGTTGTCGCCCGGCATCACCATTTCCGTACCTTCCGGCAGCGACACCACACCGGTCACGTCGGTGGTACGGAAGTAGAACTGCGGACGATAGTTGGTGAAGAACGGTGTATGACGACCGCCCTCTTCCTTGGTCAGGATGTACGCCTCGGCCTTGAATTGCGTGTGTGGTGTGATGCTGCCCGGCTTGGCCAGCACCTGGCCGCGCTCGACCTCCTCACGCTTCGTGCCGCGCAGCAGTGCGCCGATGTTGTCGCCGGCCTGGCCCTGGTCGAGCAGCTTGCGGAACATTTCGACACCCGTCACCACCGTCTTCACCGTGGGCCGGATGCCGACGATCTCGACTTCCTCGCCTACACGGACCACGCCCCGCTCGACCCGACCAGTGACCACCGTGCCGCGGCCGGAAATCGAGAACACGTCTTCGATCGGCATCAGGAACGGTCGGTCGGTCGCGCGCTCTGGCTGCGGGATGTAGGCATCGACCGCCTCCATCAACTTCAAGACAGAGCCATGACCAAGCTCTGGGTTCTTGCCCTCGAGCGCGAACAGGGCGGAGCCATGGATGATGGGAATGTCGTCACCCGGGAACTGATACGACGACAGCAGCTCACGCAGCTCCATTTCGACCAGTTCGAGCAGTTCCGGGTCGTCCACCATGTCGCACTTGTTCAGATACACGACGAGCGCCGGCACGCCGACCTGGCGGGCCAGCAGGATGTGTTCGCGGGTCTGCGGCATCGGGCCGTCGGCGGCGGACACCACCAGGATCGCGCCGTCCATCTGCGCGGCACCGGTGATCATGTTCTTCACGTAGTCGGCGTGGCCGGGACAATCGACGTGAGCGTAATGACGATTCTTCGTCTCATACTCCACATGGGCGGTGGAGATGGTGATGCCGCGCGCCTTCTCTTCCGGCGCCTTATCGATCTGATCGTAGGCGGTGAACGTGGCGCCCCCGGTTTCCGCCAGCACCTTGGTGATCGCCGCCGTCAGGGTGGTCTTGCCATGATCGACGTGGCCGATCGTGCCAATGTTGCAGTGCGGCTTGTTCCGCTCGAATTTCGCCTTACCCATCGTAATCTCCGTGGATCCGGAACGGGACCTTTTGAGTTGCTCTGGTAGTTACCACCGATAATGCGAGAAGGCCTTATTGGCCTCCGCCATCCGGTGGGTGTCTTCACGCTTCTTCACCGCCGATCCGCGATTGTTGACCGCGTCCAGCAATTCGTTGGATAGACGATCCTGCATCGTATGCTCCCCGCGCTTGCGAGCGGCATCGATGATCCAGCGGATCGCCAGCGCCTGACGCCGTTCCGCTCGGACTTCGACCGGCACCTGATACGTGGCGCCGCCAACCCGGCGCGACCGGACCTCGACGGCGGGCTTCACATTATCTAGGGCCTCATGGAACATGCGCACCGGATCGGCCTGCTGGCCGCCCCGGCGCTTCAGCACGTCGAGCGCATTATAGACGATGCCCTCGGCCGCCGCTTTCTTGCCGTCATACATCAGCGCGTTCATGAACCGGCTGATCACGACATCGCCGAATTTGGCGTCCGGCAGGATTTCGCGCTTATCGGCGCGGTGACGACGAGACATACCGCTGCCCCCTATTTCGGCCGCTTCGCGCCATACAGTGAGCGGCGCTGACGGCGCTTGGCGATGCCCTGGGTGTCCAGCACGCCGCGCAGGATGTGGTAACGAACGCCCGGCAGGTCCTTCACCCGTCCGCCGCGGATCAGTACCACCGAATGTTCCTGCAGATTGTGGCCTTCGCCCGGAATATAGCTGACCACCTCATAGCCGTTGGTCAGGCGTACCTTCGCGACCTTGCGCAGCGCGGAGTTCGGCTTCTTCGGCGTCGTCGTATAGACGCGCGTGCACACGCCGCGCTTCTGCGGGCAGCCCTGCAGCGCCGGAACCGAGTTCCGGTGCTTCGGCCGCTCCCGCCCATGGGCGATAAGCTGGTTGATGGTCGGCATGGACCTCTTTCTCTTCTCCGTTCGCGCCTCGCCGCGAGCTCCGAACCAGCCGCCGCTTGACAGACAAATCCCGCCGGTACGGGGCGAATCCCATCCAGCGGGTGACGGAGACAGACGGCCTAAGCCCATCCTTGGCGGAGGGCGGCGCCGCATGCGTCGTTTGCCTGCGAACCAGCGACCGTCTCGGTGGAAAACCTTCCGGAATCCCCTCGGGTCGGTCGAGGGCGCGATGTCTAGAAGCCCGATCCGGTCGAGTCAAGCGCTCAAGCCCGCCGTTTCGCGGGATTCGCGCGCAGCCGATGCTGACCTCCGCCCCAACGTGGCCGGCGCGCGACAAACCCCGGCGCGTGGGTTATGCAACACCGTACCGGCCATCGCTGTGGTTCGGCATTGCGGAGACACCTTAGGATAATGTGCGGTATCGCTGGCCTGATCCTCTCTTCCGGCGCGGCGCCGCCAGATCCCGGGGTCCTGTCGAAACTGATCGGCGCGCTTCATCACCGCGGCCCCGATGGCAGCGGACACGCCGTCATGGGACGCGTGGCGCTGCTGCACAACCGGCTGGCGATCATCGACCTCGTCACCGGCGACCAGCCCTTATTCGCCGGTTCGGCCACGCTGGTGGCAAACGGCGAAATCTACAACTACCGCGAGCTGCGCGACACGCTACCAGGCGTCGCCTTCGCCACCAACAGCGACTGCGAGCCGCCGCTGCACCTTTGGCTGCGCGATGGACCCGATTACGCCCATCAACTGCGCGGCATGTACGGCATCGCGATTCACGAACGCGTGCGCCGCTCGGTCACCCTCTCGCGCGACCCGTTTGGTATCAAACCGTTGTACATCGCCGCGATCGACGGTGGCCTCGCCTTCGCCTCCGAACCGCAGGCCCTGCTCGAAGCGAATCTCGTCAAGCGCTCGCTGCGTCCGGCCGCCGTGGAGGAGCTGTTGCAGCTTCAGTTCACCACCGGCGCCGACACGATCTTCGAAGGCATCCAGCGTGTCCTGCCTGGCGAGACCATCGTCTGTTCGAACGGCCATGTCCTGGAACGCCGGCAGATCCCGCCGGCACCGGCCGCTCCACCGGAGGATATCGACGAAGACACCGCGATGCGGCGACTGGACCGGGCGCTGATGGAAAGCGTCGACCTGCATCAGCGCAGCGACGTTCCATACGGAATGTTCCTCTCCGGCGGCATTGACAGCGCCACCCTGATAACCCTCATGGCGCGGCTGAACGACGAACCGGTGCTGGCCTTCACCGCCGGCTTCGACGCGCGCGGCGCCGAGGATGAACGCGAGGAGGCCGCCGCCATCGCGCGGGCCGTCGGCGCCAGGCACGAGTCGGTGGAGGTGTCGGAGCAAATGGTCTGGCGGCATCTGCCGGAGATCGTCGCAGCGATGGACGATCCCACCATGGACTATGCGATCATTCCGTCCTGGTTCCTCGCCCGCCACGCCCGACAGGACGTCAAGGTCGTGCTGACCGGTGAGGGTGGCGACGAGATTTTCGGCGGCTACAAGCGTTACCGTCAGGCAACCCTGCCGTGGTGGCGCGGCGGCCGGACGATGTGGACCGGCGGCAGCTTCGACAGGGTCCCCGTGCTGCGGACACAGCCGACCGCCTGGCGCGACGGTATGGCGGCGGCGCAAATTCGCGCGGCCGAGGGCGGCCGATCGGCGCTGGCAGCGGCTCAGGCCCTGGACATGATCGACTGGCTGCCGCACGACCTGCTGCTGAAACTGGACCGATGCATGATGGCCCACGCTGTCGAAGGACGGACGCCGTTCCTCGATCCCGGCGTGATGACCGCGGCGTTCCGGCTGCCCGATGCGATGAAGCTGCGGCGCGGGACGGGAAAGTGGATTCTGCGCAAATGGCTGGAGGCGAACCAGCCCGCGGCGAGGCCGTTCGCGCCCAAGTCGGGGTTTACCGTACCCATCGGCGAATGGATCAAGGCCCAAGGCACCCGGCTCGGTCCCCTGGTTGCCGCGTCCCCCGGGGTGACCGAGATCGCCCATCCCGACAAGGTCGAGTCGCTGTTCCGCAACATAAGGCGTTGGCGGCACGGCTTCGCCTGCTGGAAGCTGCTGTTTTATGCGTTATGGCATCGCCGGCACATCCTCGGCCTGCCGCCGTCGGGCGATGTCTGGGAGACGCTGTCGGCGCGATAGTGTCCGATCGCTATCATGATTTCCGCGTGAATCAGCCACTTCAGCAAGGTGCGCCGCGCCGCGCGTCAGGGCATACATCAGTGTTGACTTCGCGGGGCACTCCGATCAATAGGGGCGCCTCGTGGGCGGCACGGTCCAACGCGCCGCGCAACCGGCGATGGGGCTGTAGCTCAGTTGGGAGAGCGCCTCGTTCGCAATGAGGAGGTCAGGGGTTCGATTCCCCTCAGCTCCACCATCGTCCGGCATGGCAGTTACGTGGTTGCCGGGGGAGAACACCGCCATGTCCTGGGGTCCCAGCAGGGACGACGCCGAACCGGCATGAGTGTCCCGTTCCTTGCCTGCATGGCCACGGCCGCCGCGTTCTACCATCTGCCGCCGCGCGTGCTGCCCTCGATCCAGGCGGTGGAGGGCGGACACGTCGGCCTGATCCAACCCAACACCAATGGCACCGGCGATTTGGGGCTCATGCAGATAAACAGCATCTGGATCGAGCCGCTGGCGCGATACGCTCGCATGACGCCCCAGGCGGTGACCTGGCGCCTGCTCGATGATCCCTGTTTCAACATCGCCGCCGCGGCCGCGATCATGCGCGTCTACCTGAACGAAGCGCATGGCAACCTGATGATTGCGATTGGCCATTACCATTCTCATACGCCCGGACCCAGCGCGGCCTATCAGCAGAAAGTGCTGGACGCCGCCGGGACGTTGTTCAGCCGAACGCGGCGTCAGACGCGATAACGCGACCCGCGTCCCTCCAACCGGATGGCCCCTCATGAGCAAACGCTTCCTCCGTGACGACCGCGGCTTCACCTTGCTCGAACTGCTTGTCGTCATCGCCATCCTTGGGTTGCTGATCGGCCTCGTCGCGCCGGCGGTACTCCGGCAACTCGGCAACGCCCGCACCTCGGTCGCCAGGCAGTCGATCGAGCGGATCGGCTCCATCCTCGACATGTACAAGCTGGATGTCGGCAGCTATCCCAACACCGACCAGGGCTTGCGGGCGCTGGTCGAGCGGCCGGCCGACGTTTCGAACTGGAACGGCCCCTATGTGAAGGGCGAGGTCCCGGTCGACCCATGGAACCACGCATACGTCTATCGCGACCCCGCCACCCGCGCCGGACGCGACTACGATCTCTGTTCCGAGGGGCCTTCCGGTACCGGTGGCGACCAGGAAATCTGCAATCCTTAGTGTCCGATCGCGGCAAGGCGTGATTATAAGATCTTTCGAGATATATCTCGGCAATTCAGTCGGCGCGCGAGCCCCCCGAGGCAGCAATGGTGGATACAAGGGCCTCGATGTCGGCTGCCGCGTAGCCGAGTTCAGCCAAAACTTCCGTCGTGTGTTCGCCGAGTGCGGGCCCCGGATGGCGGCTCCGCGCGGGCGTGCCGGAGAACCGCACGGCAGGGCGGGCCTGGCGGATACGGCCGGCGGTGGGGTGCTCGCCTTGGACGACGATGCCGTTGGCGACGACCTGGGGGTCGGACAGCATCTGCGTCCGGGTCAGCACCGGCGCGCAGGGGACGCCCGCGGCGCTCAGGCGGTCGAGCCATTCCTCCGCCGATCGCGTCCGCAAGACTTCCTGGGTCATCGTCAGACGCTCGTTGATATGGCGCTGGCGCAGTGCGGGGGTTTTGAAGCGCGGGTCCTCCAGCCACTGCGGTTTGTCCAATGCGCGGGTCAACGCGATCCATTCGCGGTTCGTCTGGACCGCGGCGCTGATCGGTCCGGTCGCCGTCTCGTAGATCAGGTCGATGAAGCTGGCCGCCTCCTGCTGCGGGATGGCCTCGCCGACGAAGGTCTGGCTGCCCATGTCGGAGGCCCAGAGAAACGCAATGACAGCATCCAGCATGGACAAGCGGATGTGCTGCCCTTTGCCGGTGCGTTCGCGCGACAGCAGCGCGGCGGTGATTGCCTGGGCGGCATTATAGGCGGTCAGCTTGTCTGGCAGGATGGTGCGCACCAGCCGGGGCCGTTCCGCGTCCGAGCCCGCCTGGACCGAAGCGAGGCCGGAGACGCCCTGGATCAGCGGGTCATAAACCGGTTTCTGCGCGTAGGGGCCGGTTTCGCCGAAGCCGCTGATCGAAACGTAAATGATGCTGGGCGCGACCGCTCGGACGGCGTTCTCGCCGAGGCCGATCCGGTCGGCGACGCCGGGACGGAAATTCTGCACGAAGACGTCAGCGGTGCCGATCAGGCGAAGCAGTGCCTGAAGCGCGGCCGGGCGCTTCAGGTCCAGGGCGACGCTGCGCTTGTTGCGATTGTTGTTGAGGAACGAGGCGGAGAAACCGTTCCGGCGGTTGTTCGCGGCGCGCGTGTGGTCGCCGCCGTCGGGGTTCTCCACCTTGATGACATCGGCGCCCTGGTCGGCCAGGATCATGGTCGCCAACGGACCGGAGATCATCGAGGTGAGGTCGATGATCCGATAGCCGTCCAAGGGTCCATGCATGGCGTTTCCTCTGGAATGTCGCGGGAAGGATAAGGTGCTGACCGCCGGGGGCGCAAATTGTCGCGGTGTGGTCTGACCGCACGGTCGGCGGCGCTGCGGCCATCGCGGTGACGGTCGGTGCGCAAGAGCAAGGACATGCCGCGAGCAGGATCGAGTCAGATGCAACTTCAGCCACGGCTCGACTGTCCTCGTCGCGGCATTCGCCGTTCCGCCGCAGTAATTTCGTGGCGCAAAGGAGGGCGGTGAATTGGCCACGCTTTCAGCCAATGTGAGCCTAGCTCAAGCAGTCGTGTTCGGATCGACCGTCGGGCCATCGTTCAGTGAGGTTACATTCGCACCCTGCTAACAGGCATAAGCGCGAACCGGCAAATCGCACGAGTCGTCATGGGAATCGACATAATTCACGGCCGCCATCGTCCGCTTCCCCTGGTTGTGAGCCGAGGCTGCGCAGGACCTGCGCCGCGAAGCGCTAGGCGTCTGCAAGACAGTCAAGCTTCGCGCTCAGTATCCTGCTGATGTCGGACCATTCGAAGGTCTACGCGCCCAGACTCGCAGCGCTGTCGAAACGACCATTGGGTTCGCTGTTTCGCCCGTTCGGTCTTGCCGACAGTGGTTGGCGCATTGGTGTGATCCTGCTGATCGCGGCCGCAACGTTTGCCGGCCGCGCCGCGGCTTTGTTCTCCACTTCGATCGACGCGGACGAGGGGGTCTATCTTGTTATGGCGCAGCAGTGGCAGCACGGCGGGCTGCCATACGTCGCGGTGTGGGATCAGCATCCGCCTGGTCTTCCAGCGCTGCTCGCGGTCGTCCTTGGGTTCGTCTTCGATCCGGTGCTCGCCGCTCGGCTGGCCGCGGCTGCCGCGGTGGCGGCAACCGCAGTCCTGATCCATCGCTTCTGCCAGCGTCATGCCCACAACGGACCGGCCGGCCTGCTCGCGGCGTTGCTTTACGTCGTTTGTATCTCGCGATGGGCCGGCCTGTCGGCAAACACTGAGATTTTCAATAATCTTTGCGTCACTTTTGCCGCGTATCACCTGGTCGCGGCTGCGCGTGAGCCGCAGGATCGGCGCTGGGCCTTCATGGCTGCGTGCGCTCTGGGTGTCGGTTTGCAAATCAAGTATGTGGTGTTTCCAGAGGCTGTGCTGATGTGCCTCGGGTACTTGCTGGCGTCATACCGCCGCGATCGCGATCCAGGCCGATGCATCGCCGATGCCGCGTTAATGATGCTGGCAGGATGCCTGCCGACCATGCTTGTGGTGGCGTATTTCTGGGCGGCCGGTGCCTTGCCGGCGTTTCTACAAGCGAACATCGATGCGAACGTTACCTATGTCGGACTTGTGCCGCCGTTACGCGACATCATTCACGACAGCGCCGGCGGCGTCCTACCGATCGTGGGTCCAGTCCTGATCATCGGCTACGCGATTCTGCAGGAAGTCCGGTGGCGGCGACGCCGGCGTCAGGACTCCTTCGTGCAGGCTTGGTTGCTGCTCTGGATTATTGCTGCCGCGCTGGACGTGTGTCTGCCGATGAAATTCTTTCGGCACTACTTCTTCGCGTTGTACCCGCCGATTTGTTTGGGTGCGGCGCTTGCGCTGGACGCGCTGACGGCCGGCAGTCGAAAGCGCTTCGCTTATGGCCTGGTTGTTCTGCTGGCGACCGCGGTGCCGACGTGGCTGATGGGCGTCGTAAGGGCCTCGCCGTGGTCTGGGGAAGATGTTCCCCGCGCCATCGCGCAAGCCGTCCGCCAAGCGGGTGCGCATGATGGGGACTTATACGTCTACAGGTATCAGCCAAGCATCTATGCCCTGGCGCGGCTGCGGCCGCCGACGCCTTACGTCATGACGCTGGAACTATCGGAATTCAGCGAAAGTGCCCACGTCGACGGTATCGCCGAGGTACATCGGATCATGCAGGCTCGCCCGCGCTTCGTGGTCAGGCCGGAGGTCAAGCTGAGTGGCCGGGCGGAGGCTGTCGACGAGGAGGTGGCCCGCAGTCTGGCGGACTATAGATTGGTTCGCACGTTTAACGATGGGGCGGACCGCTCGGTGATCAAACTGTACGAGAGGTAGATGCCAGGGTAGCCAATCAACCGGTGCGCCGATAACATCCCTCCGACCCGGAGGATACAGCCATGGCGACGACCACCTTCAAGATCGGCGATATCACTATTCACCGCGTGGTGGAGCAGGAAGGCCCCTTCTTTAATCCGTTGGAATTCTTTCCGTCGCTCACACCGGAGGTGCTGGAACAGAATCGCGGCTGGTTGACCGAGGGTGGCTATCTCGACCGACAGAACGGGCAGCTTGTGCTTTGTATCCAGTCCTATCTGGTGCAAACCCCGCGCCACAACATTCTGATCGACAGTTGCGTCGGCAATCACAAGCCGCGCCCCGCGCGCCCGTTCTGGAACATGATGAACACCGATCGATTCGAGAAGGGGCTCGCTGGCACGGGCGTTTCTGTCGATCAGATTGACTACGTGATGTGCACCCATCTTCATGTCGACCATGTCGGGTGGAACACTAGGCTGGAGAACGGCCGGTGGGTGCCGACCTTTACCAAGGCAAAGTACGTATTCGCCGACCGCGAACTCGCATTTTGGACGGAGACGGAGAAGAACGATCCCTCGGCCGCCCCCTGGATCACCGACTCAGTGCTTCCAATCGTGGCGGCGCGGCGCGATGAAGTCGTAACGAGCGATCACCAGTTGAGCGATATCGTGAAACTGCTGCCGACCCCAGGCCACACGATCGATCATTACTCGGTGCATGTCGGCAAGCCCGGCGCGGACGCGGTGATCACCGGGGACATGATTCACTCGCCGCTACAGGCCCGCTATCCTGAACTCGGCATGCGCGTCGACTACAGTTCCACGCAGGCAGGCGAGTCACGCCGGAAGCTGTTCGGTTCCCTGTGCGACACGTCTACGCTGGCCTGTACGGCACACTTTCCGTCGCCGTCCGCGGGGCGTGTGAAGCGCTGGGGTGATGCCTTCACGTTCGAGTCAGTGTAGTTCGCCTCAGTTCCCGCGTTCGAAGCCGGGGCGCGGAACAAGGCTCATCAACATATGTTCGAAGCCCCCGTCGACGATGATTTCCTGGCCGTTCACGAATGCCGCACGATCGCTCGCGAGGAAAAGCACCACCTGAGCCATGTCGTCTGGCGAGCCGATGCGCCCGAGCGGGATGGCGGCCGATCGGCGTTGTAGCACTTGGGGATCTTGGTAGAAGGTTTCGCTCATTGGCGTACGCACGAGCCCTGGACTCATGACGTTGCTGCGCACGCCGTGCGGACCCCATTCCACGGCAAGCTGACGCGACAGCATCAGCACGCCCGCCTTGCTGACGCTGTATGCCCCGGAAAAGCCCTGAGCATTGCTGCCGGCAATCGAAGCCGTGTGCACGATCGCGCCACGTCCCCGCTCGATCATCGATTTTCCGAAAGCCTGGGCACACAGAAGGTAGCCGGTCAGGTTGACGGCGAGAAGTCGATTCCAGTCCTCGAGCGACACCGTGGCCAGCGGTCCCGCTCGTAGCACGCCCGCGTTGTTGACGAGCACGTCGCACGGACCGAGTGCCTGCGCGGCACGCTCAGCGGCCGCGACGCTGTCGGGGTCGGCGATGTCGCACTCCAGGGTCAGCGTCCGGGCACCGGTCGGCCGGAGCACGTCGGCGGTAGCCCGACAACTCTCGCCGTTGTTGTCGAGCAGAACAACCGACGCGCCGGCGTTCGCCATGCCCAGCGCGACTGCCCGTCCGATGCCGCCGCCGGCACCGGTCACGACGCAAATCCGATCCTGAAGCCCAAGCCAACCGCTGTTTTGCTGTGCCATTGCGCGCCTCCTCAACGCGAGACTAATAATTAAGCTATCCCCGATCGATTGCGGCAAGTAGCCGCTTCAGAAAGCCGTCGATCGCGCTGGGCTCGATCCAACGGACAACCGCCACCACGTCGTGGTCCGGATCGACATAGATCATGTTGGTTCCATTGCCGATGTGAGCAAACGCGCTGGCCGGCGCGCTTGGCCACAATCGGTTGTCGGTGTTGAGAAACCAGTTCATGAATCCGTAGGTAGGCTCCGGCTTGGTTGGCGTCAGTGCCCAGTCCACCCATTGGTTGGACAGCAATTGGCGGTCCTTCCACTTCCCATGATGCAGGGTGAGGTAGCCGAAGCGGCCCATGTCGTAGCCATTGATGAACATGCCGCCGCCGAAGTGGCCGCCACCCGGCACCGACTGCATCAGAGTTCCGTCCAGGACGACCCAGGAGTTTTCGTAGCCGAACCAGCGCCAGGTATCCGAGGCGCCAATCGGGTCCATGACATTTTCCTTCAGCACCTGCGGCAGCGGGCGTCGCCAGACATTGAGCGCGGCGAGCGCCAGGACGTTGACACGCGTGTCATTATACGTGTATGCACTACCCGGCCTATTGCGCACCCGGTTCGTCCATCCCGCCGGATCCCTCGCTGGCCTGTCCGCCCAATCAGGCTTGCCCCACAGCGTGCCCTCCCAATCGCTGGTTTGGCGCAACAGGTTGTCCCAGGTAATTGAGCGGTTGTGCGGCGTTTCAAACAAGGCCAGGAAGTCGGGGCGCGTGAGGACGTCGGATTTATTGCCGGCAGGCAGCGGATTGTAGACCTGTACCGGCGCGACATAATCCCTGACGGTGTCGTTGATGCTCCTGATCATGCCTCGATCGACGGCAATTCCGACAACACTGGACAAGAAGCTCTTCGTCACGCTGTAGGCCATGTCGACGCGGAGCGGATCGCCCCACTCAGCCACGATGTAACCGTGCCGGATAATCAGCCCCGTTGGATCACCGCGGTTCTTGATCGGCCCGATTGCCTCGCCGAATGGCTCACGACCGAAAGTCTGATAGTGGTTCAGCACTAGATCACGCGGCGCCTTTGATTCGCCGGCAATAGCAAAATCGATTGCTTCCTTCAGACGTTGCGGGTCAACGCCCGTGTCCGAAGGCGCTTTGTGCTGCCAGTTAGCGTCAGGAAAATAGGGCGTGGCGGCCGGCTCAGCTCGAAGTGGGCCGGCCGCGAGTAGAACGACGAGCAGGGCGAGGCCGCGCGGGATCATGACCTCAGTTAGCGGTCAGGCCGCCATCGATCACAAGCTCGCTGCCGGTCACCCAGGCCGATTCGTCGGATGCGAGATACAGACAGCCCATTGCAATATCGATCGGTTTGCCGAAGCGGCCCAGCGGCGTCGCTGCCATACGGGCTTTCCCACTTTCATTCCCCAGCAGGCCGGGCCGCGCCATCGGCGTGTCGACGAATCCGGGATGAACGGAATTCACCCGGATCTGGTCCTTCGCATACTGAACAGCCGCGGACTTCGAGAAGATGCGGACCGCACCCTTGGACGCGTGATAGGCCGCGTTGGCAAACGAGCCGACAATGCCGCAGATCGAGGATATATTGATCACCGACCCGCCTCCGGCTCGTTGCATCGCCGGGATCACGCTTTTCGTGCCCAGGAAGACGCCGGTTGCGTTTACCTCCATGATGCGATTCCAGCCCTCAAGCGTCTGTTCCGCCAGAGGCGTGCCGGCAATATTGCCGGTCTGAACTGTCATGCCGGGCGGGCGGCCGGAGATGCCAGCAATGTTTCCAAGCACGTCGACCTTGCCGAATTTCTGTTCGGTCGCTCCGACCAAGGCGATCCACTGATCTTCATGGCAGACATCGAGGCTGTGGTATTCGGCGACGCCGCCACCTTCCGAGATTTCCCTCACTACGGTGCGTCCGAGGTCGTCCTGCAAATCACATAGAACGACTTTGGCGCCATGAGCCGCGAACACCCGCGCGGTTTCGGCGCCGATGCCGGAGGCGGCGCCGGAGATGATCGCCACCTTGTCAGGAAGTCGCTTGCCAGGTTGCATGTGTGTTTCCTCCCGCGACTTCTTTACCCCACGATTGCGGGCGGGTCATCCTTCGGGCCTCGCAGGTCACACGACAATCGCGTCTCGCATCCATGGCGGAACAAAGGCAGCTTCGGCATCGCCATCGAATGAGACGCCTGAGAGACTGGCGAATAAATTCGACCAGTCCTTGAACTGTGACACGATGCCAGCATCGCCGACCAGTTGGTGACCGCCGAGCCCTTTATCAAGATCATCACGATTCCAGTTGGAAGCTCGGTAGTGTCCTCCCTTCGCAAGCGCCGCATCCAGATCGAAATACCGAAGGTGCAGCAAGTAGAGCCCTGGTATTTCAACGCTGCCTTCGGAAGCGTGATGGAAACCCGGCAGCCAACTCACCGGTGTCCGCGAGATCAGAGGTTTATCACCTCCCCGCCAGCGCATGACGCTTCGGCGCTGTGAAAGCACAGGGCATGACGGATCATAGGCGGATTCCCGGGAAATGTCATGAACCAGGTTGTAGCCGCGCGGCCGGCCGATTGGTACCGGCAATCGCAGCAAGAAATCGGATAGAGAGCGGCCCGCCAACACCTCGGGCGAGGCGCAGACGAATTCGTCCGAGTCAGTGTACAGAACAGTATCATAAGATTCGAGCAAAAATCTCTGAAAGAATGCTACCACCCGCGCGATCAGCCAATTGTCGAAGGCATCTCTTGGCAATCTAATTATATTGATGTCCGGATGCAGTCCACCGTAGGGTCTCTCCGATCCTTGATCGATGATGTACAGGTTCGATTCACCGAACTGACTGCCATAATACTGTGCCCAGAGCGGCAGCACTGTGTACTCGTTGTATACGATCGTGAAGGCGGCCAACCTGCCATCGGGCCGCGGGGTCCGGCTGTAGTCACGCAACCGCTCCGCGTGCAGCGTCGTCTGGTTGACAGACTGCAGGACATTCTTGTGGAGCGGTACGATCCACCACTCAGTGTCGCTGACCGCTGGGCATGATGCAATGACGCCGACGAACTCATCGAGGAAGTGGCTCCAGCTTAGCCGCGGCAAGTACTCGAGAGCGAACACGAAGCTGACCCACCCGTCAGGCTGCATGTTGACCTGAGTGGGGGCAAAGGAGCCCAAGGTCTGGAAGCGGAGGGCCAACGAAGCGGGTTGGGGTTTGCCGTCGAGCGTCGCGCGCACCAGACCGGAAATCTGATGCTGGTTCAGCAGGCCAATCGCGCCCTCGAAACCGACCATGTTTGTGCTCCTGGATTTCGAACGATTGGGGGTCGGTCAAGAACTACCGTTGCGGAAGCGCTCGCGGATATTCGCGAAAGCCTCCAGATACTCGGGGTAGGGGCGTTCGCGATAAGCCATTTTCAACGCATCGCTGATCACCGCATCGGTGGGATGCTCGCGAAATCGCGACATGGACCAGCCCATGCCGAACGGGTTGTAGGCTACGCTTCGCCAGCGTGGCTGCGTTGCCAGCAGCAGCGACGCTGCCCGTTCCTGCAGAAACACCTTGCGCTGGATACCGTCGTAGCTGGTGGGCCGGCAAAGCGCCTGTTGCAGCGCGGTTTCAGGGCCCTCACAAATGGCGAACAGCGGCTCGTTGATGTTGAGCCACTCACGCCAAAACGCCGGGCGGGCGGCGAAATAGTTCGAGAACACCACCTGACGGGAATCCATCAGTAGTTGACGCAGGTGGAGAGAGCGACCGATCTGAGTAAGAAATGTTTCGTAGGCGTCGATTAGCCCTGGATCAAAGACTTCGGCCTGCTCAAACACGTTCAGAAAAAACGCTCCCATGTCCGGCTGCGGCGAAAACAGCACGACATCCGCCTGCGACGCATGCATCTGAACGAACGCGGTGACCTGGGCGTGGGTGAGTTGTGTCTTGGCGGCAAACTTTGGACTAAAAAAAGCATAGAAGGCGTCATCGTCAAGCTGTTCGCTGAGCAGGAAATTGCGTATCGGCCAGTATTCGCGCCAGTCGGCACGTTCGTTGGCCAGGTTGTCGAGCGTAAGGTAATTCTCCTCGACTTCTGCCAGTGTCGCCGCGGAATAGGCGATCTGGTATAGTCGCGCGGATGCTTCGATGCGATGATCTGGCGGCCGAGTGTGCCCCCTGACAGCGGGGGCGTCCTGACCGTCCGGTACGCACTTGAACACGTATTGGAAAGGCAACGCGTCGCGAACCGCCTCGTCCGGATCGAAGCCGCAGGCTACAGCAAGGCCGCGCAGCGCTTGCAACATGCCCGCCTGCTGTGGAACCGCCGGAAGATTCCGGCTCAGGCCGGTTTCTATCTGCCATCCGGTGAGCTGAAACATCTCCAGCAGGGTGGTGCGGGTAAACCACCGGATATGGGTGCGGTCCATTAGCCCCGATTCCTCGTAGCGGAACTGGCCGGAGGCCAAGCGCCACTGCACGCTCCAGTGCTGGGCATTGGGTATGCAGACCAGCAGGCAGCCGTCCGGGTCGATGGCGTCGCGAAGGTTGCGTAGCACCCGCCAGGGATCGTGCAAGTGCTCCAGGCAGTCGCCGAAAATCCAGCAGTCGCTGGGAAACAGCGTCTGCCACAGTCTTGGTTCGATCGTCTCGATATTGCACGAAAAAACCTGCGTGCAATGCTGCTTCGCGATCGCGGCGTAATCAGGGTCTATGTCGATGCCGACAAACTCCGTCTGCGGTGAGCGATTGCGCACCTCGCGAGCCATTGCGCCGAGCATGCAGCCGATCTCTACAATGCGGCGGGCGTCGGGAGGCACCAGCGATAGCAGGTCGGCGTTGGCCACGTCGCAGGCTGGGGTTTGCTTCATCAGTGCGGCTTTCGTGCGAAGGGATCGTAACATCCTTCACACGACATCGGTTCCGCAACTTTATTTTCTCAGAAGGAGCCGATTTGGTCCGTTCGGCAACGTAATATATCTTCTGGCGGAAGATTGCGATATGGAGTGCTCAGCAGGCTGCTCTCGGCCTGGCGGCCGTTCTGGCTGCTGATCGGCGCATGGTTCTTCGGCGCTCTGATGTATCTGTCGCTGTATGTCCAGGCACTGGGGGTTGCGGTGCCGTCGGCGCTGCTATCGGCGGTCCCTTATATCGGCACGGTGGTCGTGCTGGTGCTGATTTCCCGTGACGCCAGACGGATCCGGCTGTACCGGCCGGCCATGCTGGGGCGGGCCGTTCCACGCGCGAGCGTAGGTATTTCCGTGCGGGTGTCGCCCTCAGTCGTTTCCGAGAAGGCCTGAGATACGATCTCGGACCGCATGGTGGACCACCATGCCCAGCGCGTCGATGGTCGGCTCTCGTCGGAGCGACACGCCATCGACCGCCGGTCCGTCGCGAACCATCGCCTCGATCACCGACTGGTCCAGCGCCGGATCAAGCGCTGCACGCATTTCGGCGCGCCAGTCGGTACGCAGACTGGCCAAGGCCGCCAGAATGGCATAGGCGCCCCAATGCGAGACGCCCGCCGCGATCAGGAAATCCGCCGGGATGACGCAGCCGATCGTTTCGCCGAGGGGCACATGCCGGCTGATCAATGAACTGGGAATGCGGCCCATTCCGATTTCGTTCCCGCCGTCGCCGATCGCGATCGTTCGCCAGGGGCCGGCGCTGAACAGGCGGTCGAGCGGCGCCGCGAACGCCGAGATGTCGGTGCCGCGCATGTTTCGTGGGCATCCGTCGGCGGCCGGCCCGCAACGTTCGATTGCAATAACCCAATCAACGCGCGATTGGCGCCAACGGTCGCGAACATCGTCCGTGCCGCCACCGGGCGCGACCGCGTCGATCGGGACACCGGACAGACCGGCCCCGTGCAGAGCCGCTCGGCAGGCCGCTTCGCAGACCGTGTCCGTCGCCAGCCGGCACCGCAGGCCGACGCGGGAGAAGGCCAGAGCCATCAGGGCGGCGCCGGCCGGTCCGTCTGTCTCGGCGGCGGGCGGATCGCCGCCAGGCACAAAGAACCCGGTGATCAGGCCGATGGTTGGCGCGGCCGTCGCCGCCAGCGCCGCACTCGCGCGCCATAGCCCGCCCTGGCTCGCCGCGAAGACAGCATCCATGCCACGCCCGACGTCGCGGTGGATCAGGCTCTCGATGCGGCCGATCAGCGCTGCGTTGGGTGACAAGGCCGGTGCTACAGCGATGCGAGTGACGTGTTCCGCAGATCGGTGATCAGCATGCTGCCTGGCGCGTGGGTGATGCAGAACTCCGGCCGCGCTTGCGCGATCACCGCTTGGGGGGTCACGCCACACGCCCAGAAGACCGGCATCTCGTCAGCCGCAACCGGTACGGCATCGCCGTAGTCGGGTTTGCCGATGTCGGCAATCCCGATCGACTGGGGGAAGCCGAGGTGCACCGGGGCACCGTGGACCGACGGGAACCGCGAGGTGATCTGCACCGCGCGGATGGCGTCCGCGGGCTTCAACGGCCGCATCGAGACCACCAGCGGGCCATGGAAGACGCCGGCAGGGACGCAGGGAATGTTGGTCCGGTACATCGGGACATTACGGCCGCAGGCGACGTGACGGACCTCGATGCCGTCCTCGATCAATGCTTCTTCAAAAGAAAACGAGCAGCCGATGGCGAAGCTGACAAGGTCGTCGCGCCAGAAATCGCGGACGTCGGTTGGTTCTGCCAGCAGGTTGCCGTCGCGCCAGACGCGGTAGCGCGGCAAGTCGGTCCGGATGTCCAAATCCGAGCCCAGCGTGGGAAAGCGCGGGTCGCCGGGGTCCGACACCGCGAGGACCGGGCATGGTTTTGGATTGGCCACGGCGAAGCGCAGGAAATCTCCGGCCAATGATTTCGGCAGAACGACGAGGTTGGCCTGCACGTTTCCAGGCGCCAGCCCTGCGGTCGGGCCGGTGAACGTGCTGGTTCGTATGCGTAAGCGTTCCCGCTCACCGGCGTTGCCGCGCGCGTCGAAGGGGGCGTTCATCGTGGACCTCCGCACTTCGTGTCTTCACGGCCGTCCTCCGCACAACGAGGCAATCGCCAGGGGGCGAGACCGACGGTCTGACGAAGGCTAGAACCAGTGTTATAGGGGTGCAACAGGAGGAATTTCGGCAATGAGCACACCACCTTTCCAACTCGGCAAGATCGGCCACGTAGCGCTTTACGTCCGCGACATCGAGCGCTCCATGCGATTCTATCGCGACGTTCTGGGGTTTCACGTATCTGACGTCTACGAGGACGAAATGATGCCGGGCGGCGCCGTATTCCTGCGCTGCAACGCCGATCATCACGGCATCGCCCTGTTCAAGGCAACCGAACTCAACCGCGGGGGTGGCGGCCAGGCGGGCAACATGCATCACATGGCGTTCGAGGTCCCGACCCTGGACGACGTCGTGAAGGCAAGGGCGCATCTGCGTGAGAACGGCGTGCCCATCGATTTCGACGGGCGGCGGCGAGCAGGGATACAGATCGCGGTCGAATTCCGCGATCCGGATGATCATCGCCTGGAAATCTACTGGGGCATCGACCAGATCGCGCCGGGCGAGCCGGCAAGGCCTGCGCATGAATGGAAGGGTGCCAGCAGCCTGGAGGCCGCCATCGCCGATCCGGTGGCCGGCCAGGACACATCTCTGAAAGATCCAACGTTGCTCGCAGGCCGAATCTAAGCGTTCGTGCTTTGCTCCCGTCGGGTCCGACGTGGTAACGTCCTCGGATGGGATACTGGGGCAAGATCATTGGAGGGACGGCTGGCTTCTTCGTCGGCGGTCCGTACGGCGCGGTGATTGGCGCTGCGCTCGGCCATGCCGCCGATTCGGGATCGGTGGAAAGCATTCGCCGGCCGTTCGTCCATGCCTCGCCATTCAATCCAGCGCGCGTGGCCAGCATGTTCGGCCGGCGCGAGGAGGTTTTTGCCATCACGGTCACGGTGCTCGCGGCAAAGCTGGCGAAATGCGACGGACCAGTGACCCGGCTAGAGATTGATGCGTTCAAGCGGAACTTCCGCATTCCTCCAGACTCGGCGCGCGGCATCGGGCGGTTGTTCGACCAGGCGCGTGACAGTGCCGATTCGTTCGAACCTTATGCAGCGCAACTGTCTGAAGCGTTCGCCGACCACCGCGGCGTTTTGGAGCAGGTGCTGACGTCGTTGTTCAACATCGCTCGGGCGGACGGGCCGCTGAACGCGCGGGAACAGGAGTTTCTGCGTCGCGTTCATCGGCGGCTCAGGCTGGATCAGGTATCCTGGGATCGCGGGTTCGGGGAGACGCCACGACCGCCGGGCCCGGTGAAAGACGAGGACCCGTATCTGGAGCTTGGGCTGACCCGCGCGGCCAGCGGCCAGGAACTGCGGGCGACCTGGAAGCGGCTCATGCGGGAAAATCACCCCGACAGTCTGGCGTCCAGAGGGGTGCCGGCCGACTTCGTGGCGCGGGCGAGCGATAAGGTGGCGCGCATCAACGCCGCCTGGGACCGGATAAAGCGGGAACGCGGGCTGTGAGGCACCGGCAGGTCCCGTCCTGGTTGCGGGCCGTGCCCACACCCGTTTCGGCTCGGCCTGCCCTGCCGATCGTCGATCTGCCGAGCCCCAATCACGATGCGCGGGATGCGGCGGTGGACATGCTGATCCTGCACTACACCGGCATGAAAACCGCGCAGGCTGCGATCGCCCGGCTGCGGGATCCGGCGGCCGCGGTGTCGGCGCACTATGTCGTGGATGAGGATGGCGCGGTGCTCCGTCTGGTGCCGGAGGACCGTCGCGCCTGGCACGCCGGGATCTCGCACTGGCGAGGGCACGGGGCGCTGAATGCCAGGTCGATCGGTATCGAAGTCGTCAATCCTGGGCATGAATGGGGCTACCGCGATTTTCCGGTGCTGCAACTGGCGGCGCTGTGCGATCTGTGCATCGGGATTGTAGCCCGCCACAAGATACCGGCGCGGAATGTGGTGGGGCACAGCGATGTCGCGCCTGACCGGAAGGAGGACCCCGGCGAGCGGTTCGACTGGCGGGCGTTGGCGGCGAATGGGGTTGGGTTGTGGCCCGCTGATGCCGTTGACCTCGGGACAACGGGGGCGGTGCGTGACGCGACAACGCTGCGGCCGGTGCGCGCGACGCTGGCGGAGATCGGCTATCGCGTGGCGCCCGAAGGGGCACTGGACCCGGCGCTGTCGGCAGTGCTTCGCGCGTTCCAGCGGCATTGGCGGCCGGAGGCGATTACCGGCCAGGCGGATGACGGGACATTGGTGCGACTGCTGGGCGTTCGGGACCTGGTGCGGAGCGGTTGACGGCGGCCGGGTTGGGGGTTATCTCGCCGCCTCGCGTTGATGGCGGCGTAGCTCAGCGGTAGAGCAGGGGAATCATAATCCCTTGGTCGGCGGTTCAAATCCGTCCGCCGCTACCATTTAAAAACTGCATTATATCAATGATTTAGGCCGGAAACCTGCTGAGATTGGCCCCTCAATTCATGTCGCAGCTTGTCGCAGCGGATACCAAGCATTTTCAATGGATCGCAACGTGACTCGGCGAGTCCGT
>DASYBP010000290.1:0-2732 GCA_036500715.1 Rhodopila sp. | reverse complement strand
CAGATAGCGGGGCAACTGCGGCAGGAACGGATCGACTCCGTCCTGCTCAGCCCTGTCTGACCGCTTTGCACGCGCGCCGTGTGCGCGCTCGCCCATAATCTGGAAGAACAGGGGTTCGCCACCGTGACGCTGGCCGGCGTCAGAGCGCAGGCGGAAAGAACCCGACCGCCTCGCGCGCTTTGGACCTCCGCCCCACTCGGCCGCCCGGTCGGGGAGCCCGATGACGTCGGCTTCCAGATGAGGGTGCTGCGCCACGCGCTGGGTCTGCTGGAGCGGACAGACGGTCCGGTGATCCTGGAAGATTTCCCCGAGGACCCGCTCGGGCTCACCGACACGCCGGAATGGACCCCGCCGCCAGGCACCAGCACCGCTCGCTTCGACAGTGCCCAGGCCTGGCGCGCTGCCTTCGCGGCGGAGTTGTCGGCGCTGCTGCCGCTGTGGCAAGCGGCACAGGCGCGCTTTGGCCGGACCTCGGTCGGATTGAGCTTTCAGGACCCCGTGGCGTGGCCGGATTTCGCCGCCAAGGTTCTGAGCGGCGCGTTGCCGATTATTCCGCTGCTGGATACCACTGCGGTGTCGGTGCGGTTTCTCTGTGACGACATAAAGGCGTTGTATGGAGAGGCGGCGCAGGCCGTGGGTCCGAAGCCCTCGCCCAGGCAGGTCGATACCTGGTTCTGGCGCGCGACTGTCGCGGGGGACATGCTGCGGGCGCTGCGCGCTGCGGCAATGGAAAGCGAGAACAACGCGCTGAAGACCGTGGGCGGACGGTTCTTCGTGCCGGCACCCTGGGTCTGAACCGCGGCTGCGCGCTGTTGACCCGGGCCGCCGGCGGCCGATACTTCAGGCTGCCACTTGCAGGAAGCGCGTCATGATCAGGAACCTGTCCAAGTCATCAGCGGCGCTTGCGCAATGAGGGGACTTGCCGGCCGCCGTGTCCTGCTGACCGGCGGGGCAAGCGGCATTGGCCGCGCCACCGCGATTCGGCTGGCCGAGGAAGGCTGCCATGTCGGTATCCTGGATGTCGACGCCGCCGGAGCATCGCAGACCGCCGAACACTGCTGCGGCGGCGCCTGGGTGGCGGCGACCGACATCACCGATCGCCCCGCCGTCGAAGCATCCGTCGCTCGCTTCGAGCAAGATGTCGGGCCGATCGATTTCCTCGCCAACATCGCCGGTTGGGATGTGATGCGAAACTTCCTGGACACCGATACCGCACTTTGGGACAAGATCATCCGCATCAATCTGTATGGACCGTTGCATCTACACCATGTCGTGCTGCCGGGCATGGTCCGCCGCGGGTTCGGCCGCGTGGTCAACGTGGCCTCCGACGCCGGTCGGGTCGGATCGTCGGGCGAGGCGGTCTATTCCGCCTGCAAGGGCGGCATCATCGCCTTCACCAAGACGATGGCGCGCGAAGTGGCGCGACGAGGCATAACGCTGAACGCGGTGTGTCCCGGCCCGACCGAGACGCCGCTATTCGAGACGCTCACCGCCGCGTCCCCCGACAGCGGCAAAATCGGCGAGGCGCTCGCCAGGGCCGTGCCGCTGAAGCGCATCGGCCAGCCGGACGACTACCCAGGCACCATTGCCTTCCTGCTGTCCGACGACGCGGCCTATCTGACCGGACAGACGATCAGCGTCTCCGGTGGTCTGACGATGTCGTAGGGGAAACGTCATGACAGAGATAGACGGATACGAAGTCCTCGGCCTCGGGCTCTACTTCGAGGACCTGCCGATCGGCCGCAGGTTCCGCACCATCGGGCGCACCCTGACCGAGGCCGATCTGGTCGCCTTCATCGGCGTCACCGGCATGACCGAAGTACTGTTTTCCAACACCGAATTTCTGCGCACCGAAAGCTATATCACCCGGCGCGTCGTTCCGGGCGCAATGGTGTATTCCTTCGCCGAGGGTCTGCTGGTCCACGCCACCATGCAGCACACCGGATTTGCCTTCCTGAACATGGAACTCGACGTCAAGGGTCCGACCTTCGCCGGCGACACCATCCACGTCGAGTGCGAGGTGATAGAAAGCCGCCGCAGCGCCAGCCGGCCCGGTCGCGGGCTGGTCCGCACATTCAACCGCATCAAGAACCAGGACGGGTCGGTGGTCATCACCTACAACCCGTTGCGCATGGTAAAAGCGCGCTCGACCTAACCGGATGCGCTCTCACGCATCGCTGTCTGGTTCGTCGGGCAGGAAGGCATCGCGTGCGTCTTTACGGACAGGCAGCACTGTCACGATGCGATTGCGCGTCGATTGCGTGGATAATGCGGGAACGATGCCGCCTGCGTCTATAAAGTAAGTGGCGGAGGCTGCGGTCTTGGGGCGTTGGGGCGCCTCTGGGGGTGTTCGCCGAGGCTTAGTTAAGACCGCGGCGGATGCCTCCGGCAGTACTGCGCCGCGAGGCCCAGCAGGTGGTGGTGGGCTTCGCGTCCGGCATGACGGCTGCCGTCCATCGGGTCGGTCATATCGTACCGGAGCCGTAACCCGCGAAAATTCCTACTCGCTGCAGGACGCCCGAAATTGTCGACTTGTGCATACGGCCAAGGTGGCTGAGAAGCTGCCGCTCGGATTGGCCCGACTTCCTCACGCGTGCGCTGTCCGAAGTGGTCGAAGAAAACCGCGAGCGCCTCTCCGCCACCCCCCAGGAGGTCTCCCGCCTCGACGGGTGCTGCACGGATTGGACAGGCTTGTGTCGATTCAAGCCCAAATCAGCCTGCTCTAGCTCCAG
>DASYBP010000289.1:0-7720 GCA_036500715.1 Rhodopila sp. | reverse complement strand
GTTGCCGAACGAGGAGGTGCGGGATTTCTTCGACGACCACGCCAACCATTTTCCGGTCCTGGAAGAGGCCGCCGAAGCCCTCGCCAGTCAGCTCGCCCCGGAGGCGCCGGCCGAGATGAATCATGCGATCGCCGAACGGCTGCGGACCGTGCATGGCGTCCGGGTGACGGTGCAGCCGCTGGAGATGGCGCTGCGCCGGTATGACCCGGCGACCCGCAGCCTGGCGCTTTCGGAATCCCTGCCCCGCCAGAGCCGCGGCTTCCACATGGCGTTTCAGCTTGCCCTGCTGGAGGCGCGGGAGGCAGTGGAGAGCGTCCTGGCGGAAGCCTCGCCCTCGACCAGCGAAGCCGGGATGCTGCTGCGGATCGGTCTGCTGAACTACGTCGCCGGCGCGCTGGTCATGCCCTACGCCGCGTTCCGTTCAGCGGCGTCAGGACTGCGGCACGACATGGAGGCGGTCGCCGCGCGGTTCGGCGTGTCATTCGAGCAAGCGTGCCACCGGCTTTCCACGCTTCAACGCGTGGGCGAGCGGGGTGTGCCGTTTTTCTTCCTGCGGGTCGATCCGGCGGGAAACGTTTCGAAGCGATTTTCTGCCGCCGGGTTTCCATTTGCCCGCTTCGGCGGGTCATGCCCGCGCTGGGTTGTACATACCGCATTTGCCCAGCCGAACACCGTGCAGGTGCAGATCGCTGAACTGCCGGACGGCGCGGCCTACCTTTGCTTCGCCCAGGCGGTGGCCCAGCCGGTGGTGCGATGGGGCGAGCCCCGGCCGATGCATGTCGTGGCGATGGGATGCGCGCTGGCCAATGCCGGCGACGTGGTTTACGCCGACGGCCTCGATCTGGACCGCGCACGCGTTGGCATCGGCCTGTCGTGCCGGTTGTGCGACCGGCCGGACTGCGGCAGCCGAGCTTTTCCGCCGCTGGAGCACCGGTTGTCGCTGGATCCGCTGACCGCGGGATCGACGCCGTACCGGTTCGAAGCGAAGGCGGGATAAAGCGCACGCGCCGCCCGGCCAAAGTCAGGTCGCCGGGGCGTCAATTTCGGGTGTGAGCAACTATCGGCGCCACCAGCCGCGTTTCCTCTCCGCCGGCGGTTCGCCCTCCGCGCCAATCAGAATCGGTTTCACCAACGGCTCCGGTGGGGGTGGTGCGGGCAGCGCGATATCAGTCCCGGTGTCGTTGGCCGGAGTGGGGGCCGGATTCGGCGCTTGCGGTTCGCTGCCGGCGCCCAGGGCTTCACCGGCCGGCTCCGGCGCCCCGGTGTTGACGAACGCGGTTGCCTCCTGCCCCTCGGCCGGTGGTTCAGGAGGTCCCGCGGTCTCGGATTCCGCCGGTGGCAAGCTTGACTCTTCTGCCTGTGCCTCGCCACGCGGCGTCGCTGGCTCCGCGGCCGCGAAAACCGGTTCCGTGGCCGCGACAACCGGTTCCGTGGCCGGATCCGGCGCGCCGTCGTTTACGATTTCCGCCGGCGACGCGGCTCGCGAGGCCGGGTGGGCTTCCGCCTCCCGCTGTGCCTGATCCATCACGTCGAAGATGTCGAACGCCCGGCCGCCGAACGGATCCGCCGGAGTGGGTCCGGCATAGACCGGCTGCAATTCCGGCTGGTCCGCGCCAGGCAACGCGAACGGCGACAGTTCGCCCTCATTTTCGCGCCGCCGCCGCCGTCCGCCACGCCGCCCACGCCGGCGATTGCGCGGATCATCATCGGCACCGGCCTCGCCCGCTTCGATCGGCGCGCCCTGACCGACTTCCCCGGCTTCCTCGCCAACCCCCTCAGCTTCATCCGCCGCCACAACCGGCGCGGCCACGGGCTCTTCGGCCGGAGCTTCCTCGGTTTCACCCACCGACCCAGCCGCCGTGCCCGGAAGCGGCTCGTCGCGCCGCCCGCGGCGCCGCCGCCGCCGCCGCTTGCGCCGCCGTTCGGCCTCTTCGGCACCGCCTGGGCCCGCCGCATCGACAGCATGCTCCTCGGCAGTGTCTTCCTCGGTCTCGTCGTCCTCGTCCTCGAGACCGACGGCCTCGGCTTCCTCTTCTTCCTCGTCCTCGGCTTCGGTAACCGGCGCCTCGACAACCGGCGATGGGGGCATCGAGCGTTCAGCGGTCGCCGCCACGGGCACCTCGTCCGGTGAGCGTGTCCGCACGCGGTCGATACGGAATTGCGGCGCAATCTGCGCGTCGTCGGCACCGATCACCACCCGCATGACATATCGCAACTCGATCTCGCGCAGTCGTTCCCGCTTATGGTTGAGCAGATACAGCGCCACCGGCGTGGAGACATAGACAACGATTTCGGCCGCGCGCCGCTTGCTGCCCTCATCCTCGATGCCGCGCAGCACGTGGATGGCCGCATTTTCGGTGCTGCGGACATGCCCGGTCCCGCCGCAGTGCGGGCACGGCATGAAGCTGGTTTCCGCCAGCGACGGGCGAAGCCGCTGACGGCTCATTTCCAGCAAGCCGAAATGACTGATATGACCAACCTGGATGCGGGCGCGATCATTCTTCAGCGCCTCTTTGACCCGGCGCTCGACCATCGCGTTGTGGCGCTTGGACTCCATGTCGATGAAGTCGATAACGATCAGGCCGGCCAGATCGCGCAGGCGCAACTGGCGGGCGACTTCGTCCGCGGCTTCCAGGTTGGTCCGCAGCGCAGTCTCTTCGATGTTGCGTTCGCGCGTCGAACGCCCCGAATTGACGTCGATCGCGACCAGCGCCTCCGCCTGGTTGATCACCAGATAACCGCCGGAACGCAACTGCACCGTCGGCATCAGCATGGCGTCGAGCTGTGCCTCGACCTGGTGGCGGGCAAACAACGGCTGCCCGCCATCCCGCCACAATTGTACCTTCTTCGCGTGGCTCGGCATCAGCATGCGCATGAAGTCGTGCGCCGCCCGCCAGCCGTCTTCGCCGTCGACCAGGATCTCGTCGATATCGCGCGAGTAAACGTCGCGGATGGCGCGCTTGATCAAACTGGCTTCCTCATAGATGAGCGCCGGTGCCACCGACTTCAGCGTGTGCTCGCGAATGTCATCCCACAGCCGCAGCAGGTATTCGCAGTCGCGCTTGATCTCCGGCTTTGGGCGGTTGGCCCCGGCGGTCCGTACGATCATGCCCATGCCGCGCGGAATATCCAGTTCCGCCATCACCTCCTTCAGCCGCCGGCGGTCCGTCGCCGAGGTGATCTTTCGCGAGATTCCCCCGCCACGCGGCGAATTCGGCATCAGCACGCCGAAGCGGCCCGCGAGCGACAGATAGGTGGTCAGGGCCGCGCCCTTGGTCCCCCGCTCCTCCTTGACGACCTGAACCAGCAGGATCTGCCGCCGCCGGATGACCTCCTGGATCTTATAGTTGCGCAGGAAGCGGGGCGGCAGGCGGCGCTCTCGCTGGTCGTCGCCGTTTTCCGTGTCGCCGCCGCCGACGGTTTCCGGGGGCGGCAAGGGTTCAATCGGTTCGCCGTTCGGATCATACGATTCGCCTCCGTCGGCCTCGGTATCATCGTCGGCCTCGGTATCGTCTTCGAGGATTTGTTCCGCCTCGATCACTTTCGGCGCAGCCGCCGGTGCGGACGATGCCACCGCCAAGGGCGGCACGTCGGGTCTCGCCCAACTCTCGGCCGCACTCTCGGCCGCGGTCTCCACTGGCGGCTTCGCCGCCGCGACATCACGGGCCACCAGATGCGGTGTCGAGGCCAGTGCCCAGGCCTCCGGCGCCTCCGCGACCGGGGCGGAATGCCGCGCAGCCGCACTCTGGCTTAGCGCCAACTCCAGGTCCTCTTCCTCTTCCTCGCGCCTGGCGTCCTCGGCCTGCATCTCCAGCAGGCGCTGCCGGTCCGCGACCGGGATCTGATAATAATCGGGGTGGATTTCGCTGAACGCCAGGAAGCCGTGGCGATTGCCGCCATACTCCACGAACGCCGCCTGCAGGCTGGGTTCGACCCTCACGACCTTGGCGAGGTAAATGTTTCCTTTAAGTTGCCGCTTCGTCGATGTCTCGACATCGAAATCTTCAAGTCGGGTACCGTCCAGCACCACGACGCGGGTTTCTTCCGCGTGCGTGGCGTCGATCAGCATGCGTTTCGTCATTTAGTCCTGAACTCCGGTGTGCTGCCGATGGGCAGACGGCGGAGCCTCTGTGGGCTCCGGTCAGCGATCGGCTTGCAAGGCTTGCGGGAAGGGGCCCGCCCGAAGCTTCAGGAAAAGCGTGGCGATCGGAACACGCGACAGCGATATCACCCGGAAAATGGGGTAACAGTCCAAACTGGGACGGGTAGGGCGTGGCGTGGTTCATCAGTCCCTGGCTTCGGGTGGCGCGTCTGCTGCTGAGACGCTGCCCCGTGTGAAAGTCGGTGCTCGCTCTGCCCGCGTGGCCAGAAAACGGCCCCTCTGCGGACAAGCCCCCGGCGCGCCACAAGTCCAACATGGCGGGCGCGACACGGACGGCAACGCGGCCACGGCGAGGCGGATCCATCCCCCAAACATGCGCATCTGGCTCCGACCAGACCAACCAAGGGATCACGCGCCGCCGGTAAATGACCCAAGGGCAGCGGCTTCCCGCCGCCCCCATGACATCGCCTGAGCAGGGCGACCATGAAGCAATCCGTGCCGCACCGCAAGCGGATCGTGCGGTGCCGCCATTAAGTCGCCGCAATCAACATACAAGCTGTGGACTCGCATCCAATATGTTAGAAGTCCGGCCATGCCGCCCGTCGCCCATGTTTCGCGTCGCCTGCTGCTGCGCCAATTCGCTGCCGGCACACCGATCTTCGGCACGTTCCTGCTGCCGCCGGCGGTGCATGAGGCGATCGCGGCCGGGCAGCGCCAGTCAGGGCTGGCCGCACCCGCTGACCGAACCGCCGCCAGGCCGCGGCCCCTGGTCATGCTGGACCCAGGGCACGGCGGCAAGGATCCCGGCGCCATCGGCATCTCCGGCACTTACGAGAAACAAGTGGCGCTCGCCACAGCTCTGGAATTGCGACGCCAACTGGAACTGGACGGCCGCTACCGGGTGGAGCTGACGCGCACCGGCGATGTTTTCATCCCGCTGGATGGCCGGGTGGATCACGCGCAGAAGCGCGGTGCCGCGTTGTTCGTGTCGATGCACGCCGACGCGCTGTCGGACCATTCGGTGCGGGGCGCGTCGGTTTATACCTTGGCACAAACGGCGTCCGATGCGCAGACCGCCGCCCTGGCTCGGAGCGAGAACAGCGCCGACCGGTTTATCGGCCGGGAATGGCACGGCACCTCGCCCGAGGTCTCCCAGATCCTCGCCAGCCTGGTGCGCCAGGAAACCCGCGTCGGGTCGGTGCGTATCGCCCGCCGTCTGGTCGGCAGCCTGGATCTGGATTTGCCGATGTTGCCAAACCCCGACCGGCATGCCGGTTTCGTCGTGCTGAAGGCCGCCGACATCCCCAGCGTGCTGGTGGAGATGGGGTTCATGTCCAACCCGCGCGACGAGGCCGCCTTGCGGCAGCCGGATCACCGCAAGTTGGTGGCGCACGCGATGCGCCGCGCCGTGGAGGCGTTTTTCGCCGGCGTCGGCCATATGGCGGACGAGCGGGTCTCAAGCTCTGGTTGAATGCGCTCTCCAGCAACAAAAAGTAGCCGTGTCAGTGCTGGCGATTCAGGGCAAAAGCGTTCATATCGCGGCGCATGACAGCACCACTCACCGCCGGCAACCCGCTGGCGCCCAACGACCGGCATCAGCCCGGCAAGCAGGAAGTAAAATCGCCTGTGTCCCCGGCAAACGGCCCCGGGCGGCGCCGCGGCCTGGTTGTCCGCACGGTCCGCGGACTGTTGGGCGCCGTGCTGGGTCTTCTGCTGGTCATTGGCCTGGTGGGCGCCGCCGGCGGCTATGCGGCCTACCAGCATTTCAGTGCCGACCTGCCCGACGTGGACGGGCTGCGCAACTATCAGCCTCCGGTCATGAGCCGGGTCTATGCCGGCGATGCACGACTGCTGGCCGAACTCGCGTCTGAGCGGCGCATCTTCGTCCCCGTCAGCGCGATACCCGACATTGTCAAGCAGGCCTTCATTTCCGCAGAGGATCAGAATTTTTACAGCC
Source organism: Rhodopila sp. (assembly GCA_036500715.1). Classification (GTDB taxonomy): domain Bacteria; phylum Pseudomonadota; class Alphaproteobacteria; order Acetobacterales; family Acetobacteraceae; genus Rhodopila. The sequence goes on along the minus strand of DASYBP010000289.1, from coordinate 1,661 downwards.
ATCGCGGTGTCGACCCGCTGGCGATCGTGAGGGCGGCGATGTTCGATCTGGCCCACGCGGGGCAGGGGAAGCGGCCGGTCGGCGCCTCTACCATCACCCAGCAGGTCGCGAAGAATATGCTGCTGGACAACCAGATCTCGTTCTCGCGCAAGGTGAGGGAAGCGATCCTGGCGATCCGGATCGAGCAGAACCTGAGCAAGGACCGCATTCTGGAGCTGTACCTGAACGAGATTTACCTCGGAATGGGCGCCTATGGCGTGGCAGCGGCGGCGCAGAGTTATTTCAACAAGCCGCTCGACAAACTGACCATCGCCGAGGCGGCGTTTCTCGCGGCGCTGCCAAAAGCGCCGAACAATCTGAACCCGTTCAAGTACCCCGATGCCGCCCGATCGCGGCGCGACTATGTGCTCGACCGTCTGGCAGAGGACCATGCGATCACGCCCGCGCAGCAAGCCGAGGCCAAAGCGACGCCTGTCGTTCCGTCGGAATTCCGTCGGCCGCCGCCAATCCCCGGCGCCGACTGGTTTACTGAAGAAGTTCGCCGCCAGTTGCTCGCTCGTTTCGGCCAGGACGCAACCACCCAGGGCGGCCTGATGGTCCGCACCAGCCTGGACCCCGCGCTGCAGATCGCCGCCGAGAAGACCTTGCGTGATGGCCTGGTGGCCTACGACCGTAAGATGAGCGGATGGCGCGGGCCCGTGGCACATCTGACCATACCGCCAGCAGACTTCGAGACGCAGTGGCCGGCCGCGCTAAACGAGCAGCCGCGGCCGCCCGGTATGCTGCCGGACTGGAAAATCGCGATCGTTGCGCGGCTGACGGACACCGAGGCCAAGGTCGAGTGGCTGAGTTCGGCGGGCGAACGCCGTGCGGCCTCGATCGTTCTGCCCGACGTGAGCTGGGCCCGACCGGTGCGTGACGGCAAGCCCGGACCGGCGCCGCGGCGGATGGCCGATGTCGTGCAGGTCGGCGACGTGGTGATGATCGAACCGCCTGCGGTGTTGCCGTCTCCGCCGTCCGGACCGCAGATGCCGGTAAAGGGCAAGACCGCACCGCCGCCGATGCCGCCCCCGGCCAATCGGGCGACGCTGCGGCAGATCCCGCTGATTCAGGGCGCACTGGTCTCACTCGACCCGCAGACCGGACGGGTCCTCGCGATGGTGGGTGGCTGGAGCTTTGAGCAGAGCCAATTCAACCGCGTCACCCAGGCCAACCGGCAGCCGGGATCGAGTTTCAAGCCGATCGTGTATCTGACCGCGCTCGAAAAAGGCGTATCGCCGAGCCAGAAATTCCTCGATGCGCCGATCGTGGTCGATACGCCAGAAGGGCGCTGGCGACCTGGCAACTACGAAGGCACGTTCAGCGGCCCGACCTCGCTGCGGGTGGCATTGGAAGAATCATTGAACCTGGTGACGTTGCGCGTCGCGCAGCAGGTCGGGATGCAGGCGATTGCTGACAATGCCATCGCTTTCCACATGGTCGACGCGATGCCGCGCGTCCTGCCGGCCGCGCTAGGCGCGGTCGATACCACCGTGTTGCGCGAGGCCGGGGCCTACGCCTCGATTGCCGCGGGCGGGCGGGAGGTCGTTCCCAGCCTGATCGACAGCGTGCAGGATCCGGAAGGACATGTGGTGATGCGCGCCTCGGGGCTGGATTGCCCG
>DASYBP010000288.1:0-4380 GCA_036500715.1 Rhodopila sp. | reverse complement strand
TACGACCGCAGGGGCGGCGAGTTTCAGCACGGCGTCGTTGACCAGGGCGTCGTACAGGATGATGTCGGCCTGGCCGATGGCGTTCAACGCGTGCAGCGTGAGCAGGCCGGGATCGCCGGGGCCGGCGCCGGCCAGCCAGACCTCGCCAGGACGGAAGCCGGGCAAGGATAGGCCAGCCACCTGCAATGCTTCGGTCATTGGCCGTCCCTTGGCGCGGCTGCGCGGGTCCAGTAGGACGCGGCGCCATGGAGCGAGACGCACCCAAGCTCCCGTTGCGGCGCGGCTGGACCACGGGAACATGTGCCGCCGCCGCGAGCCGAGCGGCCTACCAGGCCCTGCTTACCGGCACGTTTCCCGATCCGGTGGACGTGAGCCTGCCGAACGGAGCGCGTCCCGGCTTCGCCCTGGCGATGACCGAGACGGGGCCTGACTTCGCGCGAGCCGGCGTCGTCAAGGATGCCGGCGACGATCCCGACGTGACCCATGGGGCGCTGATCCTGGCGACGGTGCGTGCGGGCACGCCCGGCAGCGGCGTGATCTTCCGCGCCGGCGCCGGCGTTGGTTCGGTAACCCGTCCCGGCCTGCCGGTGCAGCCAGGCGAACCCGCGATCAATCCGGTTCCGCGCGCGATAATCCGTACCGCGATCGCCGAGGCCGCCGCGTTGTTCGGCGGAACCGGCGACGCGGTGGTCGAGCTGTCGATTCCAGGCGGCGAGAAGCTCGCCGAACGGACACTCAACGGACGCCTTGGCATCGTCGGCGGCCTGTCGATCCTTGGCACTACAGGCGTCGTCGTGCCGTACTCCTGTTCGGCCTGGATCCACTCGATCCATCGCGGCATCGACGTGGCGCGCGCGGCCGGGCTGGAGCATATCGCAGGGGCAACCGGTGCCACTTCGGAAGCCGCGATCGCTCGGCTGTACCAGCTGCCCGACATCGCGCTGATCGACATGGGCGACTTCGTCGGCGGAATGCTGAAGTATCTGCGCCGCCATCCGGTCACGCGCGTGACGGTCGCCGGTGGGATGGCGAAAATGACCAAGCTGGGGCAGGGGCTTCTGGACCTGCATTCCCGGCGCGGCGAGGTGGACCTCGGCTGGCTGGGCCAGGTCGCGGTCAGCCAGGGTGGCGACGGCGAACTGGCAGCCGCCATTGCGCAGTCCAATTCCGCCATGGAAGCCTTCAGCCATGCCCAGACGGCCGGCGTCGATCTTGCGGCCGGCGTCGCCGCGGCGGCCTGGCGCACGGCCGCGCAGGCACTGGGGAGTGGCATGCGACTGGGCGTGGTCATTTTCGATCGCTCCGGGACACTGCTGGCGCGTGCGGAGTCCGGTCATTGACGCCTCCGTTCCGGCCGGAACCGACGTTGGTAATTGCCATTATACAGCGCGCTGTCGCTGAACCCCTGGGCGCCGAACCCGTGGGCGCCGAGAACGCGTCCGACCAGGATCAGCGCGGTTCGCTCCATCGGCGCCTCCCGCAGCAGCGCCACGATGGTTGCCAGGGTTCCGCGCACCACGCGCTCGTCTGGCCAGGACGCCCGGTAGACGATCGCGACCGGACAGTCCGGCCCGTATTCAGGGGTCAGTCCGGCGACCACCGCTGGCAGAACGTGGATCGACAGATGAATCGCCAGCGTCGCACCGGTCGCGGCGAAATTCCGCAGGATTTCGCCGGCTGGCATCGCCGACGCGCGGCCGCTGGTTCGGGTCAGCACCAGGGACTGCGACACGCCCGGCAACGTCAGTTCCTGGGCCAGCGTCGCGGCCGCGGCGGCGAAGGACGGGACGCCAGGCGTGACGGTGAACGGGATGCCAAGAGCATCAAGGCGCCGCAATTGCTCGCCCAGCGTGCTCCAGACCGACAGATCTCCCGAATGCAGGCGGGCGACGTCCAGGCCATCCGCGTCAGCGCGCGCGAATTCGCTGACGATCTCGTCAAGCGACAGCGGCGCTGTGTCGACGATGCGCGCGCCGTCTGGGCAGTGGCGCAACAGCGCGCTGGGGACCAGCGACCCGGCGTAAAGACACACCGGGCAGGCGGCGATCAGCTCGCGGCCGCGCACCGTGATCAGGTCGGGTGCGCCCGGGCCGGCACCGATGAAGTGGATGGTCATTGGGGGCCCTCGCTGGCTTCGGCGATGGCGCAGGTTACCCCATGGCGGGCGATGCGCGGGATGATCAGGACCGCGCAGGTGCCCGCGCCTGCGAGTGCGGCAGCCTCCGCGACCGACGGGACGCCGAACCGGCTTTGCGCGTGGATCGATCGGGTCTGAATATGCGGCGCCTGCTGCTGAAGCACCGTCCGGGCGATAAAAGTCAGGTCAAGTCCCAGACTATCCGCGGCTGCGATCAGACCGGGCTCCTCCGCCTTGTCGCAGATCGTGAACAGACCCAGCCGTCGGGCTGCCGGCGCGCGGTCCAGTGCCTCGCGGACCAGTGCCTCGATCGAGGCCGCTGGACAGCCGATCCGGCAGCCAACGCCGATGGCGATCGCCGCCGTCATGGCTTGGTCGCCGCCCACTGGGTGACCGCCATTGCCGGCCGCATGGCGTTGAAACCGCCAATCTGATTGGCATGAGCGATCTGAATCGTTTTCAAGCTGCCGCCAATCGCCTTGAAGCGACGGATCAGTTCGGCCTGAGTCTCGATGGTGATGCCGTTCGCGACCATTCGCCCGAAGCTGGGCAGCGCGCCCCATGCGGCGTCGATGCAGGCGTTCGCGCCGCCGCCGACGAACACCGCGTCTGGGCGGGGCAGGTCGTGCAGTGCTTCGGGTGCCGATCCCGCCACGATGGACAGGTCCGGAACCCCCAGCGCCGCCGCATTGCGGGCGATTCGGCCAGCGCGGACCGGGTCGCGCTCGATGGCAACGGCGCGGTTCGCCGCGTTGGTCAACATCCATTCGATGCCGACAGAGCCCGACCCGGCGCCGATGTCCCACAGCATCTCGCCCCGGCGTGGCGCCAGCGCCGCGAGCGTCACCGCTCGGATATCCTGCTTCGTCAGTTGACCGTCATGCTCGAACCAGGAATCGGGTAATCCGGGTCCCAGCGGCACGATGCGATCCGCGGCCCCAGAATCCAGTTCCAACGCCACCAGATTGAGTGGATCGATCTGCTCGAGCGCGAACTGATCCGCCCGGTCGCTTCGTACGCGCTCGCGCGGGCCGCCCAATGCCTCGCAGACCATGATTAGGGTGTCCCCGAGGCCGCGCCGCGTCAGCAACTGCGCAAGTTGACGCGGCGTCGCCTGGTCCCAGGACAGTGCGAGAATACGGGCATGCGGCTGCAGGTGCGGAACAACCCGCTCCAGCGTCCTGCCGTGCAGGCTGACCAGTGCGCAGTCCTGCACGGCCCACCCCAGGCGGCTCGCGGCCAAGCCGAAGGCCGATGCCCCAGGCAGGCAGATCATCTGCTCCGACGGAACCTCCCGCGCCAGCAGCGAGCCGATGCCGTAGAAGAACGGGTCGCCGGTCGCCACCACGCACACCGGCGTCCCCCGCCGATCCAGGATGGCGGGGAACGCGGCCTGAGGCGGCGCGGGCCAGGTCAGGGTTTCGCCCCTGGTGGCGCTCGCGGCCAATGCGAGGTGCCGCCGGCCGCCGACCACCAGGGACGCTTGCTCGATCAGCGCCCGTGCGGCAGGAGATAATCCGTCGAGGCCATCCTCGCCGATCCCGATGATAGAGAGCCAGCGAACCGCGACACTCATCGGATCGTCGCTTTCGGGACAGAACGATGAATCTCCTGATTCTTGGCGGCACGACCGAGGCGAGCGCTCTGGCCCGACGGATCGCTGCCCGCCAAGACCTGCATCCTGTCCTGTCCTTGGCTGGCCGGACCCGCAGCCCAGTGGCGCCGCCGATACCGTTCCGGGTCGGCGGCTTTGGCGGCATCGCCGGCCTCAAGGCCTACCTGACGGCGGGAAAGATCGACGCCGTAATCGACGCGACCCATCCGTTCGCCGCCCGCATGTCCCGCAACGCCTTCTGCGCTTGCCGCGATCTGGCGCTTCCCATTGCCGGCCTGACCCGGCCGCCCTGGCGGAGGCAGCCCGGTGATCGCTGGATCAATGTCGCCGACATGGCTGGGGCAGTCGCGACCCTCGGCGATAAGCCGCGGCGGGTTTTCGCAACCGTGGGCGGGGTGCAACTGGCGGAATTCGTTTGCGCGCCCCAGCACTGGTACCTGGTGCGATCGATCGACCCACCCGCGGCGCTGTCTGCCTTGCCGTCGCATCGCCTGATCCTGGCGCGAGGACCGTTCAACGTGGAAGACGAGATTGTGCTGATGCGCGACGAGCGGATCGGCGTGCTGGTGACCACAAACAGCGGCGGCGCGGCCACCGAGGCGAAGCTCGCCGCCGCCCGCGCGCTGGG
>DASYBP010000287.1:0-1535 GCA_036500715.1 Rhodopila sp. | reverse complement strand
CCGGTCGGGGTGATCGCCAACCAGCCGATGCACATGTCCGGGGCGGTTGACACCGAGGCCTCCGACAAAGCGGCCGGCTTCATCCGCTTCTGCGACTCCTACAACCTGCCTTTGGTTTTCGTCGTCGACACCCCAGGTGCCATGCCCGGGGTGCAGGAAGAGAAGAGCGGGATCATCAAGCGCGGCGGCCGGTTCTTCAACGCCCTTGTCGAGGCCGACGTACCGAAGGTGACGATCATCATCCGTAAGGCCTACGGCGGCGGCTACGCGGTGATGGGCTGCAAGCAGCTGACCGCGGACTTCAACTTCGCTTGGCCCACCGCGCGGATCGCGGTGATCGGCGCCGACGGTGCCGCGCAGCTGCTGATGAAACGCTTCCCGGATCCGACCACTCCCGAGGCGCAGGCGATCAAGAAAGATTTCATCGACGGTTACAACCTCAACTTGGCGATCCCGTGGACCGCCGCCGAGCGCGGCTACATCGACGGGGTGATCGAGCCGCACGAGACCCGGCTGCTGTTGCGCAAGTCCCTCCACCTGCTGCGCGACAAGCAGAAGCACGACCGGGTGCAGCGCAAGCATGGCCTGACGCCGATCTAAGTCCGCCTGCTAGCCAGACGCTAGACCGAAGCGGGCTAGACCGGGGCGACAAAGTCAGACGTGTAGAACTCCGTCGGCGTCTGCGAAAACGGGCTCGGCCGCTGGACGAGAACCCATGCGCCCGTCGCGCCCGATTGGATGCGATCCTGCACAGTGGCCGTCGCCTGGCCTGCCCCATCTGTGTCGAGACTGCCGACCGCGACGCCCGGACCCCCGGAACCGCATGGCGAACTCGACGCGCGCGGAGCCTGGATCAGACTGACGTCGAAATGGGTGCCTGGCGAGCCAGGTTCCGACAGGTGCACCTCGGCGGTAACCGTGCCACCGGCAGCGCGAATAACCGATGTGACCGCGGCGGAATTCTCCCCGCCCACCCACTGGAGTGGGTTGAAATCGCACGTGCGCAGGATGCTCCGGAGCGGGACCACGGTTCCGCCGTTGGTACTCGCCGGAGCGGCCGTTGCCGTAGCGGGATTCAAAGTGGATGCCACCGCGAGAACTGCAGGAAGCGCGCATCGGCTCAGCTGGGAGATCGTTAGTGACATTTGTCTAATTATCCCCGCCGGCGGACGGCCCGCCCCAGCCTGAGCGGGAGAGATCCGTTACAGCAGAGGCATCAATGTGATGCGCGACACAAACTTTCCGGCTAATCGCGCTTGCCGGAGTCCGCCTCTTCTTGGACCCGTTTGCCGGTCTGGGTGGATTCGTTGAGCTCTTTCTTCGTCTTTGCGGCCTCGTCGGCCAGCTCCTCGACGGTTTCGTCGCCTTCTTCAGCGCGCAAGGTCATCTCCTCCTTCGCTGATGGGATGCGTTCTCACGGGGCTACCCGACGTCGGCGGTAGCGAATCACGTGGACCTTCCGAGCACACAGCTGGGCGGCAGGCCTGAAAACCCTGCCGCCCAGCCTGTTTCTGCGCTATTCGGCTGCGTCCTGC
>DASYBP010000286.1:0-1945 GCA_036500715.1 Rhodopila sp. | reverse complement strand
AGCGGACGGCGTATGTGATGCTCGACCTGATGCGGCGGCACGGGCAGGTTCCGGCGCAGGATATTCGCTGCTACGTCAATGGACTGGAGGAATGGCTGATCCGAGCGTTGGACCGGTTCAACGTAAGGGGCGAACGGCGGGAGGGGCGGGTCGGCATCTGGGTGGCGGATCCGGTCACCGGCGCGGAGGCCAAGATCGGGGCGATCGGGGTTCGCGTCACCCGGTGGGTAAGCTGGCACGGCGCGGCGCTGAATATCGAGCCGGACCTGTCGCATTTCGGCGGGATCGTTCCGTGCGGGCTGCCGCAGCACGGCGTCACCAGCCTCGCGGCGCTCGGAATCCCAGCCACGATGGACGACGTTGATGTTGCCCTGCGGCAAGCCTGGGACGAGGTATTCGGCGATCGGGCGCCGAGGTGCGGGCCGCGGCGCGCCGATCTTGGGGGATGCCCGTCAACCACCGCTTAGCTAAACCGTGGTTCCGGCTTTTTCGTCGGCCCGATGGGACATATCGTCTTAGAAATTATCGCCGTCAGGCGGCGCGTTTCGCCTGGCCGGCTGAGGCCACTTCGCGCAGCGTCTTGTAGTCGAGCACCACCAGCGTCTTGTCTTCGTCATCAACGAAACGAATGGGGCCGAAGTTGGTGAAGTAGAGAATGGTTTCCTCGGGGAAATTTGTTTCGTCGTGCCAGGTGCCGTTTGCCTCGAAGCCATAGTCGCCGGTGCGAGCCGTGACGCCGCCGCGCTCGACACCGCCGCGGAGTTCCATTTTGCCGGAGACCATCAGGTACTCGCCGGCCGCCAGATGCTCGTGCCTGGCGAAGCTCGAGCCCGCCGCACATTTGAAAAGAGCTGTCCAGGCGCCGGTTTCCTGGCTGGTGCGTAGCAGCTTGATGTCGATGCCCGGAGAAAAGTTGACCCACGGCTGGGCGGAGGTGTCGACGTAGATATCGCCAAGCCCGGCATTGCGGCGCGCGTCGCGTTCGGATTTGCTTTCCTTCATGCGAAGTCTCCTTGGTTGGCTCTCCCCAATCCGCCGACGGTTTCGGCTGATTCCGATCAACCTAACGCTCAGGTGGTCCGCTGACAAGGCAGCCAAAGTTTGCAGGCGGTGGCGGTGGCATGGCGGGATTTGGCCCGTGGCGATTGACCCGGTGGTTGCGCCAGTAACAGCCACGCAACTGGCATTAAGATCTCGGCAATACTATCAATTCTCGCTCTGAGGTGATCAGGCCGTTGACGCAACGGTCGCCAATTCGTATTGCTCTATTCGGCGCCTCAGAAAAATGCGGGGCGATCGGGGTCCGGATCACCCGCTGGGTCAGTTGGCATGGGGTGGCGCTGAATGTGGAGCCGGACCTGTCGCATTTCGGCGGGATCGTGCCGTGCGGGCTGCCGCGGTTCGGGGTAACGAGCCCGGCGGCGCTGGGGATTCCGGCTTCGATGCAGGATGCCGATGTGGCGCTGCGGGCGGCCTGGGAGGAGGTTTTCGAGACCGAGGCCGAAGGATGCGCCGTGCCGAAGCGTTGACCTTCCGGATTTGATGCAAAAAAGAATTGTTCGCCTGGGGTGCGATCCCCTAGTGTCCCGATTCGAAAGTCCGTCATACTGTGGATCAGCCGCTTCACGGACCTTCGAATCGATAAGGACACTAGCAAGCCATTGTTTTCTAGTGTGGTTAATGGTTCCGAAGTCCGCGTCACGCCGCAGGCGTGCTGCTCGCACGACGGCGATGATCCACAGCATGGCGGACTTCGGAACCACCTCACTAGTGTCCGATCGCGGTGGAGCGTGAGTCGCGAAGCGATCGCGACCTCCGCGTGAATCGGCCACTTCAAACAATGTGCGACATGTCGCGCTTCTCTGATGAGCAATACTAGTCATTCGGCCAATTCTGGTGCCGACTGGATCGACCCTTGAGCAGACTTTCGGTGATATCGAGCAGG
>DASYBP010000285.1:0-2261 GCA_036500715.1 Rhodopila sp. | reverse complement strand
AGGTCGGTGGGCAACTGCGCTGACGGCGTCAGCCGCTGCATGATCGCGCGAAACTGCCCGTTGTCGCGATGGCGGACGATCAGGCCCTGGGCCAGTGCGTCGCCGACCTGGCCGATGCCGATCTGCAGCGTGCCGCCGTCGCGCACGAGGCCCGCGGCGTGCAGGCCGATGGCATATTTGGTATCGGTGATCGGCTCGGCCGGCGGCGCGAACAGCGGAAATTCGCTTCCCGGCCCTTCGAGCACCGCGCTGAATTCTTCCGCCGGCAGATCGCCCGCCCCCGGCATGAACGGCAATTCGGCATTGACCTGGCCGACCAGCTTGAACGTGGCGCTGCCTTGCGTACGGGCGCGCAGCACATCGAGCGTAGTATCGGTGTTGCAGCTCAGGCTGTAACGCGCGGCGCCATCGACCACGCGCTTGGCCACCAATTGCGCAACCACGTTCAAGCCCCGCCCCAGCAGATAGGACGAGGCGTGGGTATAGTTTGCGGAAATATAATGTTGCTGTGCGAACGGCACGTGCAGCCATTTTCCCGCCAGGAAGAAGAACTCGATCACCTGGACATTGGGCGGCAACGCGCCGGCATGCAGCGCGTCGGCATAAGCGAGATCGGGATAGCCGCCGAACAGGCGCTCGATCACGGGCGCGATAAAACGCCGTTCCAGCAGGTTCGAAGGGGTGGGCTTTTCCAGCGTCAATGCGGACAAGAACGTCAGGCTGATGGTGCGGTCGGCGGCGGCGCGCGCGTACAGCGCGTTGACGATGTGGTTGGCCTTGCCGAGCCCGAGCGGAAGTCCGACCACCAGATTGGTTCCGACGTCGCGGATGATATCGTCCGCGATCGCCTCGGGGTCGGAGAATAGCTTCGGCATTAAATCCGGGCTCGTGCCAAGGAGGCGGCCTATGCCCGGAAATCGGGCAGCATGGCCGGCAGCTATAGCGCATTTGTAGCCGAGATTCGTCTGTGATGAACCGGCAACAGCGCAGGACCGAATTCAGGGGGTTTCCGCGGCCCACGGTTTGCCTGTGGCGGCCCCGCCCTCTAAACAGGTAAATGTGTCGAGGACGTCGGCGGCGGCGGACGGCCGGGTCTGCTTGCGGGAACATATGGTTGGGCGTGCCAGCAAATTTGGCGAGTTGGGTTGGCGCATGCTTCGGTCGGGCATCTGCCTTGGCGCCGTAACTTGCCTTTTTGCAGCTACCGCGGCCTCCGGGGAAAGCCTCTCCCAGGCTCTGGTGAAGGCCTACCAGACCAATCCGCAGCTCAACGCCGAGCGGGCACGGCAGCGCGGCACCGACGAGAACGTACCGCAGGCGCTGGCGGGCTATAGGCCGCAGATCATCGCCAGCCTGAGCAGCGGACTTCAGGCGGTGCGCGATTTGCTGCCCGACAATACGTTCCAGTCCGCGACCCTGAAGCCGTGGACCATCGGCGTCACGGTCACCCAGACCCTGTTCAACGGGTTCAAGACCGCCAGCAGCGTGCGCGTCGCCGAGTTGCAGGTGCAGTCCGGCCGCGAGGCGCTGCGCAATGTCGGCCAGGGCGTGCTGCTCGACGCCGTCACCGCCTATACCAACGTGCTGGCCAATCAGTCGCTGGTCGAATCGCAGCGCTCCAATGTCAGCTTCTTGCAGGAGACGCTGGCGATCACCAACCGGCGGCTCAAGGCCGGCGACGTCACGCCGACCGATACGTCGCAGGCCGAGGCGCGGCTGGCCCGGGGCATGTCGGATCTCAACGCCGCCCAGGTCAATCTCGCGGTCAGCCAGGCGACCTATGCCCAAGTGATCGGCAACCCTCCAGGCGTGCTGCGGCCAGCGGAAACCGTCGACCGTTATCTGCCGCAGAGCCGCGACGAGGCGACGACGCTCGCCTTCAAGGAGAACCCGGCGGTGCTCGCCGCGGGCTTCGACGTCGATGTCGCCTCGACCAATATCCGCGTCGCCGAAAGCAGCCTGATGCCCACCGTGACCCTGCAAGGCAGCGTCAGCCACAGCATGGACGACGATCCGAGCCTCACCACCTTCCGGACCGACCAGGCCTCGGTGGTCGGCCAGGTGACCGCGCCGATCTATGACGGCGGCGCCGCGGCGTCGCAGACCCGGCAGGCCAAGGAGCTCACCGCCCAGAGCCGGCTGGTGCTCGACCAGGTTCGCAACCAGGCGCGCACCGCGGCGATCGGGGCCTGGGTCACCAATGAAGGCGCCAAGGTCGCCGTGACGGCCTCTGAATCCGAGGTACGCGCCGCGGCGATAGC
>DASYBP010000284.1:0-2253 GCA_036500715.1 Rhodopila sp. | reverse complement strand
GCGGTTTGGGCACGGAATGGGCACACTTCAAATCAAGAGCCGTCGCCACCGCGTCGAGGTCAGTGTCGAAAAGATCGGCGTAGGTGTCGAGGGGTCGCCGATACTAGTTCAGGACACAAACCGCGCACCGGGTAATCCTTTAGTTGCGCCCCAAGCGGATTCGGCAACGAAGAAGTGCCCCGACTGCGCGGAGGCCGTCCTCGCCGACGCCAGGGTGTGTAAGCACTGCGGATACCGGTTCGCTCCGACATAGCGGCGCTCAGCGGTGAGAAAAGATATGGAGGCGACTCGATCAGCTTCAGCTGGGCGATGCCCTGGGTGGCGTATCGAGGGCAATACGCATCCGCCGCCAGCGCGGCGAGTCGGCGGTTCATCCCTGAGCCTCCAACCGCGCCTCGTGCAAGTCGGATTGCCGGTCCGCGGCGACGACGAACACCAATCGCTCCGCGAACGCGATGCAACCGGCAATACGGTCGGCTAGCTCCCCGGCTCGAGTACGGCGGGCGCCGGCCAGATGCGGCGCCGCGGTCTGCACGTCGAGATAGGCGGCCTGCAGCTGGGCCTGACAGCCACGCAGCGCGGCCATTGCCGCGGTCGCGTCGGCGACATTGGGGGCGCTCACCGGTCGGCCTCGGCGCTCCCGAGGTACTGGACCAGAGCCGCCGCTGTGTCAAATACCGACTGTGCCTCAATTAGCCGAGACATAGCCTCTGACGCGATTTCCGAGCGGCTGCACTCGTCTAGCGGCTTGTATCTATCGGGTTCCGTTTCGATGAACGCGGGCAAGCTGAACGTCGGTGGGATATTGGACATTGCTCAACTCCTGAACAGTTGGACGAACATCCCGGCGGCGGTTGCGGCCGTCGTCGGGACGCTGGAAGTCTTGGGTTATCTGTTCAACACGCGCACAATGAGCGGTGCGGTTCAACGGCTCGAGCGATTGACAGGAAACCCGCAGGAGCCGCGTGGCAGCCGTGGGCACAATCTGGGCACAATTGGGCACAAACCGGCGCAATCCAAGAGAATTACACGGTTTGTTATTCCGCAGGTAAACGGCGGTGCGAGGCGCTGACCAGCGGCCGCGCGGAGGGTTCAAATCCCTCCGCCACCGCCATCGTTACCGTCGAGAAATCGCAGGTGAAGTCCTATGTCGGTGCTTGCTGCTGTCGAGAGCGCCTCTTAGCCATGAAGTTCGGCGCTAGCTTTCTCATGAGGTGGGGCGTGACGTCATGGTCGAGAGTGCGCCGCCCAGATCGGGGCCTTGCGGGACTGCCTCAGTCGCGGTTGCCTGCGGGATAACCTGTTCGGCAACGCGTTTGAGGTAGGGCCAGGCTTGGTCTGGCGGGAGCCCACCGCAGAGCGGCGACAGGTTGAGCATCTCGCCGGCGGCCACCTTCGCGGCCGCCTCGGGAACGGTGAGAATGCGGTGAGATCGGGACGTCCGCCGGAGTTCATCGACCGTAAGAGCCGACGTAATACCTGCTGAGGTGGTGTTTTCGGGGTTCCATTCCGCATAACTGCGGGCGTCGTGCAGCAGATAGGGTCCCAACTCCTGCCATGCCTGCTCGAGGTTATCTGCCACGAAGCACACGCTGGGTGTATCGCGCGGCGGTAGCAGGGTCATGCCGGGGTCATGGCCATGTTGGCGACATGATCGTTCGTACTCCTCTTGCATGCCCGGAACTGTGCCTTGGGCAAGGAGACTCAGACCGTACCGGCCGGCCCGCCGTGCTGCCGCAAGGCTTCCCCCGCCCCACATCAGCATGGGGCCGCCTGGGGTGAAAGGGCTTGGGGTAACCCGGATTCGGCGGCCGTCGTGTTCGACGACCTGCCCTGCCAGCAACTGACGTACCAGCGCGACGTTTTCGTCAGCGAGACGTCCACGGTGGCGGACGTTCTTACCGAAGTGCTCGTATTCCTCCGGGCGGTAACCAAGGCCCAACGTAAAAGACGTGCGACCGCGGCTGATGATGTCAACCACGGCCATCTCCTCCGCCAGGCGGACAGGGTCGTAGAGCGGCAGGATCACCACCGCGTTGATCGCCAGCGAACGGGTTCTGGCGGCGATCGCCGATGCGAGGATCAGCGGCGTGGGGAGGTAGCCATCCGGGCTGGCGTGGTGCTCACAGACCACCGCGGCGAGACAGCCGTGATCTTCGGCCCACCCGCACATGTTCAGGGCAGCTTGGTAGAGCTCGTCGACCGGGGCACCGAAGGACGGCGCCCGCATGTCGAATCTCAGGGAGAACATCA
>DASYBP010000283.1:0-8391 GCA_036500715.1 Rhodopila sp. | reverse complement strand
CGTCAAATCCAGAGGGATGAGACATAGATGACATCGACTGAGGACCGCGTGCGTCAATTGTTGCTGCAGCAAGGTACGGTGATCGCCAATGTGGAGACGTTGCTACCCGACGCAGACCTTTACGCAGCCGGCCTGAACTCGCTGACGTCGGTCGATCTTATGCTGGCGATCGAGCAGGCGTTTGATTTCGTGTTTCCCGACGACGCGTTGAACCGCCGGACATTCTCCTCGATCGGATCGATTGCGGCGACCATCGAACGTCTGACCGCCGACGTCGGGACATGATTCCGCCTCTGGAGCGCGCTCGCGCCGGGGCCTGTGTCGTGGCTTCTCATCACGCCGAGGCGGTCGATGCCGATGGACGTTTTCCGATCGAATCTATAACCGCGCTGCGAGAGGCGCGGCTCATGAGCGCTTTCATACCGCAGGAACTAGGCGGTGACGGCGCGACAGTCTCCGAGGTTGCCTCGATCTGCCATTTGCTCGGTCGCTCCTGCGGGTCAGCCGGGCTGATCTATGCGATGCATTTGATCCAGACCGCCTGTATCGTCCGCCACGGCCAGAGCAACGCGTGGCAGCGTGATGTGCTACGCCAGATTTCCGCGGAACAGTCACTACTTGCCTCAGCAACGACCGAGGCTGCCACGGGCGGCGATCTCGGTCGCAGCGAGTGCGCGGTGCTGCTGGACGGCGATGGCTTCACGATCGAAAAGCACGGCGCCGTCATCTCATACGGCGATCACGCCGACATGATCCTGGTGACGGCCCGCCGGTCGGCGGATGCGCCGGCGACCGACCAGGTACTCGCGGTGATCCCGCGCCGGCAATTCAATTTGACCCTGACGGAAAAATGGAACGCCCTGGGCATGCGCGGCACTTGCAGCAACAGCTATACGGTCCGGGCAGCGGGTCACGCGGATCTCATTCTGCCGGCCGCATATGGCGACATCCAGAACAACACCATGCTTCCGTTTGCCCATCTCACCTGGTCAAGCGTCTGGTTCGGTATCGCCGTCGACGCCCTATCGCGGGCGCGCCGCTATCTCCGAGGCAAGCCGAATGCGGTCGCGGCGCAAAGCCGCTTCGTCGATGCAAATATCAAACTTCAGCAGATGCGATCAGATATCGTCGGCGCATTGGGGGTCTACGAAGCGCTTCTGGCGTCGTCCGATCGCGCCGCCCCGCTGTCGCTGCTGACCATGATGAACAATCTCAAGATGTCTGTCTCCTGCGGCGTCGTTGACGTCATTCAGCAGGCGCTGATGATCTGCGGCATGGTCGGATATCGGAACGATTCGCCCTATAGCGTCGGCCGCCACCTGCGTGATGCCCTGTCCGCGCCGCTGATGGTCTCCAACGACCGGATAGCCGCCGGCGTGAGCAAAATGTTGCTGGTGCAACGAATTGATGTGGACCTGCTGGCCGGCGGAGAAGGGATTGACTGATTTGCGCTGCGATCTGGTTCACGCCGGATTGATGATTGCCACCGGCGTCGACGGCGTGGTTGGTCGCGGCGCAATCTTCGAAGATGTGCTGCTGCGGGTGGATGCGGTGATCACGCGATGGGGGCAGGAACTGGGCGCGGAAACCGTCCATTTTCCACCCGTGATGAATCGCCGACATCTGGAACGGAACGGCTACCTCAAGAGCTTTCCGCAACTCGCGTCTGCCGTACATGGTTTCACTTGCAACGACCACGGGGTCGCGACGGCGGAAGACCTGCCGACGAATCTGATGCTGGTCCCGGCCGCCTGCTATCCGCTCTACCCGATGGTCGCGGCGCGCGGACCACTGCCGGCGGGCGGCGCACTGTTCGACATTCAGTCCTGGTGTTTCCGGCGCGAACCCTCGAAGGATGCACCTCGGCTGCAGAGTTTCCGGATGCATGAACAGGTCCGACTGGGGATCTCGGACGATGTGGTCGCCTTTCGCGACGCCAGCATCGTTTGGGCGCAGTCGTTCTTCGATTCCCTGCAATTGCCGTTCCGTCTAGATGCCGCCAACGACGCCTTCTTCGGCCGCGCCGGGCGTTTGATGGCGAGCAGCCAGCGTGAGCGGAACCTGAAGGTCGAATTGCTGATCGCGGTCACCAGTGAGGCCGCGCCCACTGCGTGCTGTAGTTTCAACTGTGCCGAGGACCATTTCACGGAAGCCTGGGGCATCACCATGCAGGACGGCTCTAAGGCTGTCAGCGGTTGTGTGGGCTTTGGCCTGGAGCGGACAACGCTGGCGCTGTTCCGTCATCACGGGTTAGACCCGACGCGGTGGCCAGCCGGGGTCCGCGCTGTTTTGTTCGGCTGACCCACTGTTTGCAGTCAGCACTTTCCTCGTTTCTTCTAAGGAATGGAGTCACCGAGCCCGCACCGCGGCCGCGCAACAGGGCGTAATGGAACAGCTCATAGGGAAATTGAACGCCAAATGTCGCAGTGATCGATCCAACGCGTCCTTGGATAATTCGGCTTAGGTGATTTGAGAAATCTCCGGTGGCTGACGATCACGGAGACAAGCGGCCGGGAACCGGCGGGCAACGACTGGGCAAACCGGAGGCGCAGGCGCCGGAGTGCGGCTCACGTTTGCGTTGCTTGGAAAGGCGCTGCGCCGACGGCACATTCTCTCGTGTGCAGCCATTACGCACTCTTTGCAAGGAGCCACTCGCCATGCCGGAAGGCACGACCGCACCGAAGCCCCTGCCAGCGCCCCGTGACCCCCGCCTGCGTGACATGGCCGACTGCATCCGCGCATTGGCCATGGATGCGGTGCAGCAGGCCAAAAGCGGCCATCCCGGCATGCCTATGGGCATGGCCGATATCGCGACCGTCCTGTTCTCGGAGTTTCTGCGCTTCGATGCGGAAGACCCGCATTGGCTGGATCGGGATCGGTTCCTGATCTCGAACGGGCACGGATCGATGCTGCTGTACAGCCTGCTCTACCTGACCGGCTATAAGGACATGACGATCGAGCAGCTCAAGCGCTTCCGCCAGGTCGACAGTAAGACCGCGGGTCATCCGGAATACCGTCACGCCGACGGGATCGAGACCACGACCGGTCCGCTCGGACAAGGCCTGGCGAACTCGGTCGGTATCGCGCTGGCCGAGCGGATTATGAACGCCACGTTCGGCGATGCGCTGGTGGATCACTTCACCTACGTATTTATGGGCGACGGCTGCCTGATGGAGGGCATCAGCCACGAGGCGATCTCGCTGGCGGGGCATCTGAAACTGGGCAAGCTGATCGCCTTCTTCGACAACAATTCGATCTCGATCGATGGCGCTACCAGCCTGGCGGTATCGGACGACCAGAGTGCGCGCTTCCGCGCGGCCCACTGGCACGTGCAGGAGATCGACGGTCACGATACCGACGCGATCCGCGACGCGATCATGGCGGCGCAGGCGGTGACCGACAGGCCCTCCATGATCTCCTGCCGGACGGTGATCGGGTTTGGCTTTCCGACCAGGGCCGGCACCCAGAAGGCACATAGCGATGCGCCCGGCGACGAGGAAATTGCCGGCGCGCGCAAACTGCTGAACTGGACGGCGCCGCCCTTTGTCATTCCAGAGTCCTTGTTGGATGCTTGGCGGGCGGTTGGTGCCAAAGGGCGGAATGCCCGCATGGCGTGGGCCGATCGCGTAAAGCAGGCGCCGGACGGACTGCGACAGGATTTCGAACGCCGCACGAGCGGGGAGTTGCCGGCGGGCTGGCGCAAGGCGGTCGCGGCCGCGCGACAGGAATTCCTGGATAGCGGCAAGGACATGGCCACGCGGCAGGCCAGCGGCGCGGTGCTGAACCACCTATTCGATGCAATTCCGGAGCTGCTGGGCGGATCGGCGGATCTCACGCCATCGAACAACACAAAGGCCAAGAACCAGGTCGAGATCAGGCCAGGGGAGTACAAAGGATCCTACGTGCATTACGGCGTGCGCGAGCACGGCATGGCGGCCGCGATGAATGGCATTGCACTGCACGGCGGGCTGATCCCTTACGGCGGCACGTTTCTGACCTTTTCCGATTACTGCCGTCCGGCGATCCGCCTGGCGGCGATGATGCAGGTGCGGACAATCTTCGTGATGACGCATGATTCCATCGGCCTAGGTGAGGACGGGCCGACGCATCAGCCGATCGAGCATCTGGCGGCGCTGCGGGCCATCCCGCATCTGGCGGTGTATCGGCCGGGCGACCCGATCGAGACGGCAGAATGCTGGGAATGCATCCTGGATACGCCCCGTCAGGCCGCGTTGATCGCATTGTCGCGGCAGCCGATGCCACTGCTGCGCCGCGATCCTGGCACCGAGAACCTGTGTGCGAAGGGTGGCTATGTGCTGCTGGACGCAGAGGGCGGTCCGCGCGCCCTCACGATCCTGGCCACGGGCTCGGAACTGCACCTCGCCGTCGAGGCCCGCACGGAGATGCAGAAACAAGGCGTGCCGACCGCGGTCATATCGATGCCGTGCCGGCTGCTGTTCGAGCAGCAAGACCCCGCCTACCAGCGCCGGGTGCTCGGTGAGACCCACGCGCGTGTAGCGGTCGAGGCAGGCGTGGAAGTCTCCTGGGACCGGTATCTGGGCTTCGACGGCGAGTTTGTCGGGATGCACGGGTTCGGCGCGTCAGGGAAAATCGGTGACGTTTACAAGAAATTCGACATCACGACCGAGGCGGTGGTTCGAGCGGCAAAGCAGGTGGTAAAGACTATTCGTGGATAGGCGGCCGAGCCGCCTGTCGAGCGTAGAGCCCGACGAGTGAAAGCGTGAGACCGAGGCGAGCGCGGCGGCGATCTGACCTGACGGTAGGCCGGGATAGCCCGCGCGCACGGAACACGATGACAGCTGTACGATGTGAGCGGGCTCCGTGGATGGAGCACATATCGATCGAACCGGCCCCGACGGTAAACCGCAATGCAGCAAAAAGGCCGGGACTGACCCGGCCTCGGTGCTGCTCAGACGATAAGCGTTGTTACATTAGCCGCCGTTCGTCTTGGCAGAGGTTCCACTGTTCGCGGTCCTTGGCGCCTGTGACTGGTTGAAACGGGCAAGAGCCGCATCATGGGCCTTTTCCGCCGCTATCTTTTCGGCTGCCCACGCCGACCCATACGCGGGCGGCTGATAGCCTGGGGGCGTCCCCTGCGCGAGGGCAACACCAGCACCAAGGGTCCCAGCACCAAGGGTCCCAGCACCAAGGGTCATAGCAGCAACGGCGGCAAGCATCATGGTCTTCATCGACATTCTCCATCTATCGTCGGGCCACACGACCCCATCGTCGGGCGAGACGTCCGGCTTCGACGCGGCAACAATTGGATCTGAGGGTAGCGGATTATAATGCTGCATCGCAGCATTGGAGTTATGCGGTACGCGCGGAGATGGTGCCGGCTCTGTGACTGGCAAGAACGTCAGTCGCACCATCGGCAGACCCCGCGACGCACCGGGCTCCCGCCACGGGCAGGTATTGTGCCCGTGGCGGGAGCCAGAGGTTTATCCGCCCCTTCTAAGCGGGGTTGTGCCGCCGGCCTTCAGCATCGTTTTGATACCGGTCCAGGCCCGGTGCGACGAAAAGACAATCGCCCCGATAGGCCGGGTGAAACGGTGCAGCGCTAGTGGTGGCTCAATATAGCGGATGTTGCGGACGCCGATGCGGAGGCCGTCGATCCTGGCGCAGCCGATGTCAGCGTACTCGCGCCATAGAGATTTGTCCCGCCGCCGTCTGGGGAGGATATCTGCTGTAGCGCGACCGCGGGAATTCCCGAGTCACTTGAGAACGCGCGCAGATAGTCGACCTTCATCGTACTGTTCTCGCCCGTGGCGTCACCTGGCCACGTGCCACCCACCGCCAGGTCGACGATCATGTACATCTGCTGGGTGTAATCGCTCGGCGTCGGTGCCTGGGCAACGATCGTGCCGTCGTAAACGAAACTCAATTGCGTCGGCGTCCAGAGCACACCGTATGTGTTGTAAGAGGTGGTTTCGTTTTCATTCATCGTCGCCCACGCACCGGCCTGCTGCGACGCGTTCTGGCTGTGTACACCCCAGTGCGCCTGGTTCGTGCCGCCCTCGCCGTCGGCGGCCGGCGCGCCGAAGGCTTCCAACGCGTCAAGCTCCGGCGGCCAACCGCCCGACTGGTCGGAATTGTTGTCCAGCATCCAGAATGCCGGCCACATCCCAGCCCCGGCGGGCAGTTCCGCACGCATCTCGAAATAACCATATTGCTGCGAGAACATTCCCTGCGTCGAAAACGTTCCCGACACATAAGAGGAGCTTCCCCCACCCGGGGTGTTGCCGGCGCCGACATCGGTAGCGTTGATATCCAATACGCCGTTGTTGAGCGAAAACGGGTTCTGTCCGGTTGAGGAGTCCGCCCAGTACTCCTGGTCGCCGTTGCTGAGATAGCGCAGCCCCGAGGAAAGCGTCGTCGTGAAATCACCGGCCGTCGGGGTTGGGCTGTTCGGAAAGTTGTTCGCTTCCCAGTCGAACGAAAGGTGATACCCGCTCAGGTTCAGCGTCGAGCCGAGTGCGTTATTGCCGCCGCCACCCGAGCCGCCACCGCCCGAACCGGTACCGCCCGAGCCGCCACCGCCCGAACCGCCACCGCCGGACGCCGGCAACGGGTCGTTCCCGCCGGTCCATCCCGACCCGCTCCACTCGTACCACTGGCCGGAGCTGTTCTCGTGCCAGACCGTGTTGTTGACATAGGCGATCTCGGCGACGTTGGCGGTGAACCCGGCGGCTTGTCCGTTCTCCAGAACCGTGTCGCTGCCTGAGATTGTCCAGGCATCACCGGCGGCATCCGTGATGGCATTATTCGAGCCTGCGAGCACCTCAGTATCGCTGGGGGATGCCGTCGAACTGGGCGTTGGCGTCGGAGTAGTTGGCGGCGTCGGAGTAGTTGGCGGCGTCGGTGTCGCGGTTGACGGCAGCGGGTCGTTGCCGGCATTCCATCCTGAGCCGTTCCACGCGTACCACTGGCTGGCGCTGTTCTCCTGCCAGACTGTGCTGTTGACATAGGCGATCTCGGCGACATTGGCGGTGAACCCGGCGGCTTGTCCGTTCTCCAGAACCGTGTCGCTGCCCGAAATTGACCAGGAACTACCAGCGGCGTCGATAATTCCATTATTCGACCTTGCGAGCACAATAGTATCGCTGGGGGATGCCGTCGAAGTGGGTGTTGGCGTCGGAGTAGTTGTCGGTGTCGGCGTCGGTGTCGCGGTTGACGGCAGCGGGTCGTTGCCGGCATTCCATCCTGAGCCGTTCCACTCGTACCACTGGCCGGAGCTGTTCTCGTGCCAGACCGTGTTGTTGACATAGGCGATTTCGGCCACGTTGGCGGTGAACCCAGCCGCTTGTCCGTTCTCCAAAACCGTGTCGCTGCCGGAAATTGACCAGGCGTCACCGGCGGCATCGATAATTTCATTATTCGAGCCTGCGAGCACAAAAGTATCGCTGGGCGTTGGCGTTGGCGTTGGCGTCGGAGCCGGTGTTGGCGTCGGTGTCGGTGTCGCGCCTGACGGCAACGGATCGTTGCCGGCATCCCATCCCCATCCGTTCCACTCGTACCACTGACCGAAGCTGTTCTCGTGCCAGACCGTGCTGTTGATATACGCCATTTCGGCGACGTTGGCGGTGAACCCCGCCGCTTGTCCGTTCTCCAGAATGGTGTCGCTGCCTGAGATGGTCCACGCGTTGCCAGCGGCATCGATGATTGCATTCGACGAGCCGGTCAGCAGGACGGTGTTGTTTGGTGACGAGGTCAATTGTCCGGTGGCGCTCAAAAGACATCTCCCGAAAACGTGATCTATGGATGCGGGATCTCACAAACATGTCATTCCGATCAAGTATTTTTTCGGTTTCGATATATATCCGAGATATAACACAATGTTGCACCGGTTATTATTTAGCAATAAGCCTGCTACTGACCTGGCTCTGAGCAATCTTGCTCAGTCTGGCTCACAGACGATGGTACTCTGTCTGGATTTCGGCTTTCGGGTCTCAATCCAATACGTTATATGTACTAACTATCCATTCGCCACAGTCGGCCGCCGGGCGACACCGATATAATACGTGCTAGCAATAATCTTGCAACGCAACCAACTTTGCGAAACCGAGTTGGGTTTTCCACCGAGGGACTCAGTTGGGCCCTCTCCTCGGCGCCCGACTCAAATCATTCCGCGAGTGGGCTGGCCGCTAGTGGGCTGGTCGGCATTCCAGCCTCATACCGTCGCTGGTGCAGGATGAGCAAACACCATTGTCGCCTCCGGCGTCCCCTGTCGCCAGCGGCGAGCCACACTGACACGTGGGCACCACGACGATTTCTTGGTCAGCGGTGCAGTCAGGCATGTCCGTCGGATTGTCCAGTTGTGACGCCGCGGATTTGTTGCCGTTTGGTGACTGAACCGAAGCTGCCCCGGAC
>DASYBP010000282.1:0-3569 GCA_036500715.1 Rhodopila sp. | reverse complement strand
CGACACGAAGATCGTCCATCACCTGCATGATCTCCGCCTTGGTCTCGCCGAGGCCGACCATCAGGCCGGATTTGCTGAAGATCGTGGGGTTGATCTGCTTGACCCGGTCAAGCAGTCGCAAGGACTGATAGTACCGCGCGCCTGGACGGATCGTTGGGTAGAGGCGCGGAACCGTCTCCAGATTGTGGTTGAACACGTCGGGACGCCCCGCCGCGACAATTTCGGCGCCGCCAGGCTTGCGCAGGAAGTCCGGGGTCAAGACCTCGATCGTCGTGGCCGGCGCGGCCCGCCGGATCGAGTTGATCACCGCGGCGAAATGCGAAGCGCCGCCATCGTCAAGGTCGTCGCGGTCAACCGAAGTGATGACCACATGCCGCAGGCCCAGCTTCGCCACCGCATCGGCCACGCGTGCGGGCTCGTCGGGCTGAAGATCGGCGGGTTGACCGGTGCGGACATTGCAGAAGCTGCACGCCCTGGTGCAGGTGTCGCCCATGATCATCATGGTGGCGTGCCGCTGTGACCAGCACTCGCCGATGTTCGGACAGGCGGCCTCCTCACAGACCGTCACCAGGCGATTGTCGCGGATCAGGGCCTTTGTCTCGTGATACACCGGGTGGGTCGGCGCCTTGACCCTGATCCACACCGGTTTGCGCTGGATCGGATTATCCGGCCGATTGGCCTTCTCCGGATGCCGGAGGGGGCCGCCAATGCGATGATCAATGGTCAGACGCGTTGTGGACATGACCGAGGTCATGTGGACGGCAGCCGCCGAACCGTCAAGCAGTGCTATGACCTGGCAAGGCAATTGGCATTATGACCGAATTGTGGCGATGGGCGGAGTGCGACGCCGTATAGAGAAATGGCTCAGACACGTCCCCCAAGGGGGGTGATGCGCAACGCGGCCATGCCAGAAATATTTCTAGATTGTTATCTCTGTGAGGCACTTGTTATGGGGGCTGATAGTCTAATAGGACGAAGCCGGCTGGGGACCGGCCTCCGTCGTTTCAGGCAACCTCCTGGGCGACCCCCGGGGCAACCCACTGTGAGCTGCGCTGTAAAGGCGGGTAATGGACGTTGAATGCGACCTGACGATCAGCTTCGCCTCCGCGGGCAACAGTCTCGCGTTCCTGGGCGGCGGCTGGGCGCGCTCCGAACCGGGGTTCACCTGGGGTATCGGCGCCGAAAGCCACTTGATGATCCCCCAGCTGAAGCCGGCGGACGAGTACATCCTGACCCTTGACGTAGTGCCCTTCATCCATGCACCCGAGGCACCGGGTCAACGACTGATCGTTTCGATCAATGACACGGTTGTCGGCTCCTGCGAGTTGTCGCGCCCGACGTTGCTGGGATACCGAATACCCGCCGGCATCGCACGCCAGGCCGACCGGATGCTGGTCACGCTGCAGCATCCCGATGCGGTTCGTCCCCGGAATTTCGGCGACTCGGAAGACGACCGCCTGCTGGCGTTCTCGATGCTGGAGGCCAAGCTGTATCGCGTCGCGGGGCTGCGCGAACATCCGCTGCCGGAGGGTCTGATGCTGGGTGCGGTCCCCGAACGCGCCGGTGGAGGTTCGATGGACCTGACGGAATGGGCGACGGCGCGGACCGGGCTGACCCTCTCGCAGATTGCTTTCAAATTCGAATCGGTCGGAGAAAATTGCGAATTCGGCTTGTTCCAGCGTCGCTGTGATGCCGAACCGCTCGGCCTGCTTCGGTTCTCCAGCACCTTTATGCGCAACCTTGTTCGTGGGGTCGAGAAGGGGTTCGCCGACCTGGGCGAGCCCGACGACATCGACCCGCGACTGGAAGGCGGGCCGCGCAAAGAGTTCATGATCCACGAGAAGAAGTACGGCTTGGTTTATCACACCTTCGTTTATGAGGGTGAGCGCAGCGTCTGGCTGATGCGCGAGCAGGAAGCCGCGCGCCTGAAATTTCTCCGCCGCAAATTCATCGAGGAGCTCGAAGCCGGTGAGAAAATCTTTGTCTACCGGTTCGGCGGACAGGTCTCGGAAGAGGAGATCGTGCCTCTGCATATGGCGCTCAATCGCTATGGTCCGGCGACCCTGCTGTGGGTCGTGCAGACGGAGCGCGGGCGGCCGCCCGGCGCCGTGGAGGTTCTGATGCCCGGCTTGCTGAAGGGCTATATCGACCGCTTCGCACCCGAAGACAACGCGCACGATCTGTCGTTCGATGGCTGGCTGCGGCTTTGCGCCAACGCCTGCGTGCTTGACCGGCTGCAGAAAGGCGCGTCGGCGACCCAGGACACCCGTGAGATAGGCGCGGTGTGCTGACCGGCCGACATCCCTCGGTCCTGCTCTATGACTGGGACAACACCTTGGTTGATGGCTGGGCCGGCATCGCCGCGGCGCTGAATGCCGCGTTCGCCGAATTCGGCCATCCGCTGTGGACCGTCGAAGATACCCGCAACCGCGTCCGCGTATCGCTGCGGGAGAGTTTTCCCGTGATGTTCGGCGACCAGTGGGAACGCGCCCGCAACGTGTTTTACCACAGCCTTACGCACCAGCATCTGGATCATGTCAGCGCGATGCACGGCGTGCCCGACGTGCTGGAAGCTGGCTCCGGCTGGCCGCAAGGCGTGGTTTCCAACAAGGCCGGCGCTTTTCTCCGCCGCGAAATAGCCCATTTGGGATGGGCCGACTTCTTCGGCACGGCCATCGGCGCCGGCGACGCGACCGCCGATAAACCAGACCCGGCGCCGTTGTTGCTGGCGCTGGCCCGGCTCGGGTATGCCGCCGATGCCTCGGTCTGGTACATGGGCGATACCGCGCTCGACATGCAGGCGGCTCGTGCGGCCGGTGTCACCGCTGTGTTGATTGGCAACGCTGAGCACGACGGGGGAGTTGAACGAGCCGCTCCGCATCTCCATTTTCCATCGGCCAGCCTTCTTGGCGCGCGATTGCGTGACCTTGCGTGAGGGGGGCGGGCTGTTACACTGATTTTTCTCCCGGTGGCCGTGCCACGAACCGCCGGGTGCCTGGTTCGAACGAGCTCTCCACACAAAAAAAGAAGGATTGTGGCCGTGGCCAATGAGAAGTCGCAGAATGTTCAGGATGTTTTCCTGAACCACGTGCGCAAAAGCAAAACCCCGGTTACGGTTTTCCTTGTGAACGGTGTCAAGCTCCAGGGGATCATCACCTGGTTTGACAACTTTTCCGTTCTGCTTCGCCGGGATGGACATACCCAGCTCGTGTACAAGCATGCCATCAGCACCGTTATGCCGGGCGCCCCGATTCAGCTATTCGATGCAACCAAGGTTGAAGGTGCCAGCGCGGCCCCGGCTCGGGAAATGAGTGGCGTAATCGGGGACGACTGATCCCCCAACCCAAGGTCCATTGCGTGGCGGATTTGACGAATGGCCGGGCGTCAGACGCGCCGGCCCGTAGGCTCGATCACCCGCCCTCGCCAGGGGAAGCGGCTCAGGCTGCGGTAATCTTGCCGTGGGAACGGCAGGTCCGGGGCACCGCCGACCAGACGCGTGCCGCCGATGCTCGCTTGCACGAGGCGGTCGGGCTGGCGGCGTCGATTGGCCTGGACGTAGTCCATGAGGC
>DASYBP010000281.1:0-8214 GCA_036500715.1 Rhodopila sp. | reverse complement strand
CACGTCCGCCTCGGCGACCGACGTCCCCAGTTCGGCTTCCAGCCGTTGCAGACCGGCGATGAAGTAGGCGACCTCCTCCAGCGTCAGCGCCGGTACAGGAAACAGGAACCCGTTATGGCGATAGTACACCCACTGATCCTGGGTCAGTGCTTTCATGCATCCTCCCGAACCGACGCCCGCGGTCAGGTTGCGGCAGGTCCGACCCGATGACAAGAGAGCGAAGTCGTTCAGACATCCGGCGGCTCCCCTGGGATCGGCACTTTGCCCAGAGCGATGATCAACTCGGTCACTTCGGCAATAGCACGTTCCGCCTCGCCGCCATCGGGTCCTTTCGCAACCAGCGTCACGCCGTTGCCGCTGGCGCGGTAGAACGGGTAACTGCCGAGGTCGACATCGGGGTAATGTTTCTGTATCGCACCGAGACCTTCCGCGATGATGCCTTCCGGCAACCCCATCACGTGAACCGCCCGCATTTCGATCCGGGCACCGCCGTGCAACCGCGGCGCCAGCCACTCGAACATCGACTGCATGACCCGCGGCACGCCCGCCATCACATAGACGTTCTCTATCTGAAAGCCGGGCGCGACACTGATGGAATTCTCGATCAGCTTCGCCCCGCGCGGCATGGTCGCCATTCGCTGCCGCGAGGTGTTGAACTCACCCGGCTTGTAGGCGGCTTCCATGCGCGGCCACGCGACGGGATGCGGTTCCCACGGCACTTCGAACGCCGCGGCGACGCACTCGCTGGTGATGTCGTCATGGGTCGGACCGATCCCGCCGGTGGAAAAAACATAGTCGAATTTTGTCCGCACCTCGTTGACGGTGGCGATGATCGTTTCTGGCGCGTCAGGAATGATCCTGACCTCCCGCAACGGAATCCCCAGCTCGCCAAGCCCGGTGGCGAGGAACTGGATGTTGGCGTCGCGCGTGCGGCCCGACAGCACCTCGTTGCCGATCACCAGCAGGCAGGCGGTAGGATTTTTCGCGGGCATCATCCTATTTCCCTAGAGGAAATCGCGCAGCAACGGGATCAGCGGCTTGTCGGCGGGCGGCATCTCATATTCGCTCAGCTTCGTCGCGCGCACCCAGGCCAGCGTCTGGTTTTCCCTTGGCATCGGCGTTCCCTTCCAGCGGCGGCAGACAAACAGCGGCATCAGCAGATGGAACCCCTGGTAATCATGTGAGGCGAACGCAAAGGGTGCCAGACAAGCGGCTGTGACGTCGATACCCAGTTCCTCCTTCAACTCCCGGATCAGTGCGACCTCGGGGGTTTCGCCGGGGTGCAGCTTACCGCCTGGGAACTCCCACAGCCCGGCCATCTTCTTGCCCTCGGGCCGCCGCGTCAGCAGCACGCGGCCATCAACGTCGACCAGCGCACAGGCCGCGACCAGCAGCAGCGGCTTGGCGTCTGGGCTGGCGGCATCGGCCGGGGGTGGCTCCGGTCGGCCGAAAATGTCATCCCGGGTCGCCTCGAACAGCAAAACCGTGTGGTTGTCGCCGGTGGTCAGAGATTCCCGCACGCCGGTACCCGTTTCATGGAAGCCGAGGCGGCGCAGCACGGCGCAGGAGGCGTCGTTGCCCTCGGTGACCTCACCGGTGATGCGGTCGATCGGCAGGTTGGCAAGACCCCAACTGGTCAGCCGCTTCGCCGCTTCGGTGGCGACACCGTGGCCCCAGAAGGCTCGTCCGACCCAGTAACCGAGGCGCCCGATGCGGCGGGCGGTGTCAACCCGCAGGCCGACCACACCTACGAGCGTCTCTTTCCGGCCGTCCTTGCCAGTGATCGCAAGGTGGTAGCCGGTTCCGGCCGCGAGTTGCGCGGCGGTCGTGGCGATCCACTCGTCAGCCAGGTCGCGCGGGTAAGGATAAGGGATCTCCGCCAGCGTGCGGGTCACCTCCCAATCGTTGACGAGACGATGCAGCGCCTCGGCATCCTTCGCCCGCAACGGGCGCAGGCTGAGCCGCTCGGTTTTCAGCGGGGCGAACGGCGCGGGCTTGGAGTTGCGGGCGGTTTTCCGTCCGCGGTTCGGTTGTTCGTTGGTTGAAATCGGACGTACCTTGTCAGCCTGGGGTTTGCCCCAAACTGGCGCAGGCGATGCAGCGGACGCAAGGGCGAGCCCAAGGGCGGGCGGCGCGCGCGATGGGCAAGCGGCTGACGCCGGTCACTGCCGCCGCCGGCACCGCCACGGACAGACCGGCCCGATTCTGGACTGATACCGACCGGGAGAGGAACCCCATGCAGCTTGGCATCCACTGCCCCATATCGGCCGCAAGGCTTCGCCCGAAAACATCCGTCGCGCTGCGACCCACGCCGAGGCGCTCGGCTTCGACGATGTCTGGGTCAGCGAGCACATCATCATCCCGAAGGACAGCGCCTACCCGCCATCGCCAAACTTCTGGGATCCGGTTCTCACCCTCACCTGGGCCGCGGCGGTCACCCAGCGCGTGCGGCTCGGCACCTCGGTGCTGGTCCTGCCGCTGCGCCACCCCTGCCGCTGGCGAAGGAACTGGCGACGCTGCAGAACCTGTCTCACGGCCGGCTGATCCTGGGTGCCGGCGTCGGCTGGCTGGAGGCGGAGTTCGATGCCTTGGGCGTGCCGTTCAATCAGCGCGGCCGGCGCACCGACGAGGGTATCGCCATGATGCGTGCCGTGTGGTCGCAGGATCCGGTCAGCTTTGAGGCCAAGTGGATCCCCGCGAAGATCGCGGCCATGCGCGCGCAGCCCCAGCCGGTCGCGCCCATTCCGATCTGGATCGGTGGGTCATCCGACGCCGCGATCCGCCGTGCGCTGCGGCTCGATGGCTGGCACGGCAGCCGCGTCAGTCCGGAACAGGCACCCGCATTGGTGAAGCGGCTGCGGGCGGAACGGCCGGACGAAAGCTTCACCATCTCGATCCGGGTGAGTTGTGACGCTGGCAACGTCGGCGGGATGCGGGACACACTGCGGGCGTACCGTGACGCCGGCGTCCAGCACGTCATGACGGCGCCCGATGATCGCGACATCGACACCTACCTTCACACTGCCGAGGCGTTCCTGAAGGCGGCCGAGGGGCTTTAGCCGCGCGCGACGAGCCGGCTGTTGCCGTCAACACAAAAAATCGTGATGTCTCGATTCGTATCGGCACGATGCCGACCTACCCGGCCGATCCCACATGCGCCCGCATGGATCTGATCAGGCATTCCGCCGCCCGCGATCTGCGGGTCGATTTCTTCCGGGGCCTCGCGCTGTGGTGGATCTACACCGACCACATTCCAGGCAATGTCCTCGGCGACTTTAGCCTGCGCAACTTCGCCATGTGCGATGCGACTGAAGTCTTTGTGTTGCTCGCCGGTTATGGCGCCGGACTGTCGTACGGTTTGGGACTTGGCCGCAACGGCTATATCTCCACCGCCGCGGACGTGATGAAGCGAGCCTGGACGCTGTATGTCGCGCACATCTTCCTGTTCGTGCTGTTCACCGCGCAGGTCACGTATTCGGCGACCTCGCTGAACCGATTGAATTACCTGTCGGAGACGCGCCTCGACGTGCTGGGCGACGATCCCTATCGCTCCATGCTGGAGGCGTTGCTGCTGCGGTTTCAGCCGAGTCTGCTGAACATCCTGCCGCTGTACGTGGTGCTGCTGGTGTTTTTTGCCGCCACCATCTGGCTGCTTCGTTGGCCGCGTCTGCTGTTCGGGTTCTCGCTGGCAATCTATACGCTGGCCCGGCTCACGGGACTCAACCTCGATTCCTGGGACGCGGGCGGCTGGTTCTTCAACCCGCTGGCATGGCAGTTCCTGTTCATCATCGGCGCGCTACTGGCCTGTGCGCCGATGCGGCCGCCTAAGCGGGCCTGGTTGCTGGACGTTGGCGCCGCCACGTTCCTCGTCCTGGGTGTTGTGGTGACGCTGGTCATCGAGCCCTATCCGCATCGGCTGGAGTGGGTGTCCAACTCGCCGTTGTGGCTGCTGGTGGTGGAGGACAAGACCAGCCTGCATCCGCATCGGCTGATTTCGATCCTGTCGCTGACTTGGCTGTGCGTCCGGTTGATCCGCTTCGACGCCGCCTGGCTGCGGTCGCGCTGGGCGGCGCCGCTGGTGCTGGTCGGGCAGAACTCGTTGCCGGTGTTCTGCTCCGGCATCGTCATCGGCTTCATCGCCCGGCTCGGTCTCGAGTATGACGACAGCGCCTGGATGGAGGGCGCGATCAATCTGTTCGGCGCCGTCGGCATGCTGGCGGTCGGCGCCTTGGCCGCATGGTATCGCGCGAAGGGCAGAGCCAAGCCGCCGCGCGCCATGCCGACGGTTGCCTCTGCGCTCTTGCCGGTGAATGTCCAGCCTGATACCGGTTGAGTTAATGCAATGGCTTTTCCGTGGTTTCCTGCTTTTCGCTCTGCTTGCTGCAAATCCGGCGTTGGTGCGGGCCGACGGCGGCCCGGCCTGCGAGCTGCCGCCCGATCTGACGACGCCGACGGACCCGCTGCCGAACGTCGCCGCCGCGCTGAGAACGAAAAATGGCCTGGACATCCTGGCGCTAGGTTCGGGCTCGACGGTCGGGGATTCCAGCGGCGCTGGGGCGGCCGCCCTGTCCTACCGCGCGCCCGGCGCCTCATATCCTTACCGCATGGTCGAAAGCCTGCGAGCGCTGCGCCCGTCAGGTCATTTTCAGCTCACCGTCAAGGGCGGCCGCGACATGACCGCGGAGTTGATGCTGCCGATCCTGCAGGAGGAACTCTCTGCGCGTCATTATGATCTCGTGCTGTGGCAGACCGGCACGGTGGAGGCGGTTCGCGGTCTGCGGCCGGACGGACTGCGGGAGTTGCTGCAGGATGGGGTTGATGCCGCGGCAAA
Organism: Rhodopila sp.; assembly: GCA_036500715.1. Classification (GTDB taxonomy): domain Bacteria; phylum Pseudomonadota; class Alphaproteobacteria; order Acetobacterales; family Acetobacteraceae; genus Rhodopila. Next base: position 3,383 of record DASYBP010000281.1, on the reverse strand, counting down.
GGCGAACGTGGATCTGGTGCTGATCGACCCGCAGTTCAGCCGATTTCTGCGGGCGAACATCGACGTCAGCCCGTACGAGACGGTGCTGCAGCAGATGACCGGCAATCCGGATGTGACGCTGTTCCACCGCTTTGACCTGACGCAGTTGTGGGTCGGCAGCGGGGAGATTGATCTGGAAAGGGCCGGCCGCGAACAACGCGACCGAACGATCGTGCTGTTGAATTCGTGCCTGGGCGAGGCGCTGGCGCGTTACGTCCTGGCCGGTGCCGGCGAGCCCTGAGCCGCCGCTAGTGTGGTGGCCCCGAAATCCGCCATTCTGTGCATCATCTCCGTCGTGCGAACAGCACGCCTGCGGCGTGACGCGGACCTCGGAATCATAAACTACACTGGAAACAATAGCTTGCTAGTGTCATTATCGATTCGAAGTTCGTAAGTGGGCTAATCCACATTATGACGGACTTCCAGACCGGGACACTAGTCTGGCCAAGCGGCGCGATGTCTCGCATCATCAGCGCGTCACAAACCGGGGGGACTTATGGACTATCACGCAGCGTTCGCCGGGATAAAGGTCGTTGATCTCAGCGGCGGGGTTGCCGGCCCGTCCTGCGCCATGATGCTGGCTCAGCACGGCGCCGATGTCATCAAGGTCGAAACCCCGCATCACGGCGGCGACTGGTCCCGCATCCTCGGGCGGACGTATGAGGACCATTCAGCGTTCTCGCTATACGGAACGCTGGGCAAGCGCAGCGTCGCGGTCGATTTGAAGACCGAGGAAGGGAAGCAGATCCTGTGGCGCCTGGTCAGTGGCGCCGACGTCTTCATCGAGGGCTTCAAGCCCGGCACCATCCAGCGCTACGGTTTTGGTTACGACGCCGTCAGCGCCAGGGAGCCGGGGATCATCTACTACTCGGTTTCGGGGTTCGGGCAGACCGGGCCGCTGGCGGAGCGGCCGGCGATGGATCCGGTGCTGCAGGCGTTCATCGGCATCGTGACTGAGAACCGCGGCGAGCATGACAACCATCCGCACCGCATCGCGATCTCGCTGATCGACATGTTCTCCGGCCTGCTGGGGTTCCAGGCGATCGCCACATCGCTGTACGTGCGACGCGAACAGCCGGTGAAACAAGGCCGGTTCATCGAACTCAGCCTGATGCAGGGCGGCGCGATGCTGTCGGTGATCCGCATGATCGCGCATCATCTGGAGCATGGTATCACCCAGCGGATGAGCATGCCGAATGGTGTGTTCAACACCGCCGACGGGCAGATCAACATTACCATGGTCCGGCCGTTCCACTGGGAGCCGTTCTGTCGAGCGATCGAACAGCCGCAGTTGCTGGACGATTTGCGATTCTCGAGCCTGGCTGCCAGGGCACAGAATTTGGACGAACTGTACGCGGTGCTGCGGCCGATGATCGCCGCGCGGACAACCGAGTGGTTGTCGGAGCGGCTGACCGCGCACGGCATAATGAACGGGCGGGTGAACAGCTACGAGGAGTTCCTGCGGGAGGAACAGGTGGCGGCGACCGGGATCATGTCCTGGTTGGCGCAGCCGGGGGTGCCGGAGCTGATACCGATGCCGAATATTCCCGGCCTACCGCCGTTCGAGAGCGGGACGAAGCGAGCGCATGCGCCGGCACTGGGAGAGCACACGCGAGAGGTGCTGGCCGAACACGGGTATTCGGCGGCGGAGATCGCGGCGCTTTACGAACGAAAGGTCGTGGCCGGCGGGCGGTAGCAGAAGCCAAAGGACCAGGACCTGGTGGGGTTTACGATTTTCGGAACGCTATAAATCTGGCATACGAACCGGAAAAACGATCTATAATTTCTGCGAGACCTCCTTCCTCTACCACATCGGCTGCCTCATCAGCATCAAACCACTTGGTTTCCCTGTGGCTTTTTTCTGGCCATTCATCAAGCTGTCGTTCAACCCGAAACAAAAACACCCGGACCTGGCAGAGGACTTCAGCCTTGGCCAGCCGCTTCTGATAGTGAAAGTTGCCAATTGACCGTTTGCCGACAATATGGCCGATCAAACCGGCTTCTGCGTAAGCCTCCTGCGTGGCCACTTCCGCGGGTTTCCGCCCCTTTATCGGCCAGCCCCTGGGGATGACCCAGCGGTGGGTTCCGCGCGATGTCAGCAGCATAATCTGCCGCGTCCCGCCTTCGCTGAGACGCCAGGGTAGCGCTGCAAACTGGGTGGTGCCATGAGACGCCTGCCTTGCCATGCCGTACACTGTAGCTCTGATCGTCAAGCAGTCACATGGTGCGGGGCGCGGATGCCGACAGGCGGCGCGCCCCGCAGCAGCCAACCTTGGGCCTGCGCGTTAAGTGTGTCGGTGGGCGAAGGAATCGCCGTGCATGTCGGGGTTCTTGGATTTCACCGGACAAGGTTGGCTGCAACGGGCGGAGCTAACGCTCGCCTTCGTTTTATCGGCAGTGGTGGGCGTAGAGCGGGAGATTCGCGTGGAGGCGAATTGGCGACCCGAAGGGAGCGCCGCCGCTCTACGTATTATGCGGGGAAGCGCCCGATCTCGAGCCTCGTTACCGCGCTGAGCAGCATCGATGCTATCCATGAGGTGAGCGCCGTGGACGACGCCACCGAACTGGATGAGCGCCCCGTTCGATACTCCGGCGTAACTATCGGTCAGCTGTCCTCACGAACCTTCGCTGGCGATGAACCGCTCAGCCTCAACGGGATCGGCGAACCAAGGGAAGAGAGTTCGCGGGTCGTTGAAGCCGTTGGCGAACGCTCGCCCTACCCTAGCTGATGTCTGCGCGGCACCCAGAATGCTGATGACGTGAGGTGGTGGCGGCATCAGAAAGCCATTCGTGAAGCCAGTCGACCACTGAGCGTCGTCCCAAAAACAATCGAACGTCTGCTGCATCCAGCCACGGTCAAAGGGTTTGTCGCCGTTCTCCAATATACAATTAAGGTAGGTTCGAGCACTTTTTGCCGCATTGTTGGATCCCTGACCGGCAATGGGATCATTCAAGACAACGGCGTCGGCCATCCCGAGCACCAACGCGCCGGATGGGAGTTGACCCACTGGCTTGCGCACCGTGGGTGTAAGCTGGCCGGCCAAGACCCCGTTCTGGTCGGTAAGCGCCATATTGCGACAGCGTTCGGCCTCCCACGGTTCAAATTGCCGTAGGACGTCCTGGGCGCGCCTCAGGTAATCGGCGGGGGTATGGACATCACGCCAGCAAACCATTGGGCCATCGAGCAGGCCTGCAAAGCCCAAGATGTAATACCATGTGTGGACGGCCCCTAGTCTTCAAGTCCGGCACGGACAACATCGCGGTTTCCTTCCCCAGGTCTGAGTGACATCGACGGGACAAACCGTCAAAGGCACCCCGAGCAGCCGCTTCGTTGCGGGCCAGGG
>DASYBP010000280.1:0-1810 GCA_036500715.1 Rhodopila sp. | reverse complement strand
GACACCGAAGGTCATCACTGCCTTGATCCCGGCCGCGGCGATCTCTTTAATCGCGGCATCCAGCTTCCGCTCCGGAATGCGGAAAATGCCTGGCATGGATTCGACCGGCGCGAAGTCGTCGAGTTCCTCTTCGACGAAGATCGGGTAGATCAGGTCGTTGAGCGCGACCAAATGTTCCTGCAGCAGATCCCGCATGACCTGGCTGGAGCGTAGGCGGCGCAGGCGCGTCAGGGGGAAGCGATTGGCCATCCTGGGTCTTTCCTCAGGCGAGTGGCGAAGGTTTGGGGCGTGTCCCATCGGCGAACCTGCTGAAGCGGAACGGCGCAGGGTCGACCACCGGAGTTTCGCCCATAACCAGTTCCGCCATCAAGCGTCCTGCCGCAGGCGCGATGCCGAAGCCGTGGCCGGTGAAGCCGGTGGCAATGAAGAAACCCGGCAAGGCATCGACCGGGGAGATCACCGGAATGCCATCGGGGGTGACGTCGATCATCCCGCCCCAGCTCTCCGCGACCTGCATCGCCTGAAAGACGGGAAACGCCGCTGTCACGTGGGCTCTGGCCTGCCGCAGGATCGCTTGCGGGGGCGCGGGGTCCATAACCCGGACTGCCTCGAAGGGCGAGGGGCGGTCCAGCGGCCAGCGGGCCGGCTGGGCAAGCTCGGTGAGGAACCGGCGGCCAAGACGGAGCTTCACTTCGCCGCGGCGCATTCGCAGGGTGGGCAGGAAATCGGCGAAGAAGCGAAAGGAATCCGGGACGACATCGGCGATGTTGCCGCTCCAGCTTGCCACCGTGTAGCCGCCATCGAGGCGCTTGCGCAGACCGAAGCCGAAGCCGCTGGCGGACGCCTCGGGGCCGCCCGCCAGCGGTGCGGTGCGCATCACCGATGACAGCACCTTCAGTTGCGGCAGGCGGACATCGAGCGGGCGGCAGAACAGGCGCGACCAGATGCCGCCGGCCAGGATCGCGGTGTCACAGGCAATGCGGCCGCGTTCGGTCACCACGGCGGAAATCCGGCCGGCCCGGGTCTCCACGCCGCGCACGGCGCAGCGGGTCAGGATGATCGCGCCCAGGCGCGCCGCGGCCGTGGAAATCGCCGGTGCTGCATGAGCCGGTTCGGCTTTGCCGTCGCTTGCGGTGTAGAGCCCCGCCAGCCACGGGCCGGTCAGGCCGGGCAGTACCTGAGTGGTTTCATCGCGTGAGAGCAGCCGCGTGTCCAGTTGCGATGGCCTGGCGACCTGCTCCAGCCAGGCCTCCCGTTTCGCCAGTTCCTCTCGCGTACGGCACAGATAGACGATGCCGCTGCCGCGGAAGCCGGTCTCGGCGTTGACCAGACTGTTCATCTCCGCCCACAGGCGCAGCGCTTCGATCGCCAGCGGGAGTTCCCGTGGATCGCGCCCCATCTTGCGGCACCAGCCCCAGTTCCGGCTGGATTGCTCCGCCGCTATTTCCCCCTTTTCGCACAGCACGACGGGCACGCCCTTGCGCGCCAGGAAGAAGGCGGTGCTGACGCCGATGATCCCGCCGCCGATGACGACGACGCGCGTCGATGCGGGGATGCTGGCGGCGCTGGGAACGATATCGACAGGCGGGGCCATGGTTGTCGGAGACAGGCTTAGCCGATCAAGGATGCAACTGCCTCGGCGGGCCGGCAGAGCCGGACACCGCTCGGAGTGACGACGACCGGCCGCTCCATCAGGATGGGGTGGGCAAGGATCGCGTCAATCAGGCTGTCATCGGATCTGGCCGGATCCCCGAGGCCAAGCTGGTCGTAGAGTGTGCCCTTCCGGCGAAGGATTTCCCGCGGGGTCTTG
>DASYBP010000279.1:0-4287 GCA_036500715.1 Rhodopila sp. | reverse complement strand
GCCGCTGGCTGATGGAAGGCGAAGTCGCCGGACAGGCCGGCAACGATCATCCCACCGGCATCCCCACCGGCGTGTTCCAAACGAGCGACGGCCACATCAACATCGCCGCAAGTTCGTCGCGCGTCTTCACCCGTTTCTGCGAGGCGATCGGACGCCCGGACTGGTTGGAAAATCCCGACTGGAAGACCCAGGCCGGACGCAGCGCCAACCGCCGCGCGATCAACGCCGCCATCTCCGAGATCACTGCGACGCAGCCATCGAACCATTGGATCGAACTGTTCGAGGCGAACGGCATCCCGTGCGGCCCGATCAACACCATCGACCAGGTGTTCGTCGATCCGCAGGTAAAACACCTCGGCATGGCAACGAAAATGCACAGCCCCTATGTCGGAGAAACCCAGGTCGTTGCATCGGCTATCAATATCTCGGGCTTCTCCAAGGCCATCCGGACACACAGCCCTGATCCCGGGGAACACAGCGACGAGATCCTAAAAAGCGTTGGCTACACCGAGGCCGAACTGGACGATATGCGACTGAAAGGAGTCATTTGAATGCTGCCGGATCACGCCGAGATGCGCCCCTATGCGAACGGAAAAATGCTGGCCGCGAAGGATGACGGCGTCGGCCTGATCACCTTCAACCAGCCGGAAAAACGCAACGCCATGTCCATGGAAATGTGGACCGGCCTTGGAGAGATTCTCGACGAGTTCGCCGAAGACAGCAGCGTCAGCGTGGTGATCCTGACGGGCGCCGGCAACAAGGCGTTCGTTTCGGGCGCCGACATCAGCCAGTTCGAGAAGAACCGCAACAGCGCCGATGCGCAGCAGGAGTATGATCGCGCGACCGGGATCGGACGCGACAAGTTCCATGCCTTCAAAAAGCCAGTGATTGCCCGCATCCGCGGCTTCTGCATGGGCGGCGGTCTGGCGATCGCCATGGCCACCGACCTGCGCATCGCCTCCGCTGACAGCCAGTTCGGCATCCCCGCCGCGCGCCTGTCGATCGCCTACGCGCCGGACGCGGTGAAGCGGCTGATCGACCTCGTCGGCCCCGCCCACGCGAGGATGATCCTCTACACCGCCAAGCGGATCGACGCGGCCGAGGCGGAACGGATCGGCCTGATCAACAAGAGGACGAGCGAGGAAGCACTGAACGACGTCGTGCTGGACATCGCCCGCAGCATCGCCGACAACGCCCCGCTGTCGGTTGCGGCCTCGAAATTGACCATCAACGAGATGCTCAAGGACGAAAGCCAGCGCGACATGGACGCCGTCCGCAAAATCAGCGAAATCTGCTTCAACAGTGCCGACTACAAGGAAGGCCGCACCGCCTTCATGGAAAAGCGCCCGCCACGCTTCGTGGGTCGGTAACGCGCCTGGCCAGCCCCAACCTTTCTGTCATGGCCGGACTTGGTCCGGCCAGCCACGACTTGCGATGCTGAATGCCCCGACGCGATCTTGCACCCGGGGCGCATCAGATCAATCCAGGCATCGACGCCCACCCTCACCCTCTGTCGTAGACAACCAGGACAAGCCTTGATGTTCGAACTGCCCGAAGAACACCGGATGCTGCAGGATCTGGTCGCCAAATTCATCGACCGGGACGTCATTCCGCTGGAGAAGAACGTCCTCGCCCGCGAAATGTTGGGCCAGACTTCGGGCCTCGCGCCCGATGAAGAACAGCGCCTGCTGGACACCTGCAGGGAACTCGGCCTCTGGGGCCTCGACGTGCCGGAGGAATATGGCGGCGCCAACCTGCCTTACGCCGCACTTGCCGGCGTCTACGAAGAACAGGGCCGCACCTGCGTCCCCTTCACCTTCCCGCCCGACAGCCCGAACCTGCACATGCTGATCGCGGTGGCGAATGACGAACAGCGGAAAAAGTACCTCGACCCATACGCCCGTGGCGATGCCCACTCGGCCATCGCCATCTCCGAACCGGGCGCCGGCGGCGACCCCGCCGGCATGACCACCCGCGCGGTGAAGGACGGTTCGGACTGGATCATCAACGGCCGGAAAATCTGGGTCAGCCGCGTCCCGCAGGCCGACTTCCTGATCGTCATGGCGCGCACCGGGGAGGGCAAACGCGCCGACGGCGTCACCGCCTTCATCGTCGAACGCGGCACCAAGGGCTTCATCATCGAGCGCGAAATCCCCATGCTCGGTGGTCAGCGCACCTACGAACTGATCTTCGAGGACTGCCGCATCCCCGCCAGCCAGCTTCTCGGCGTCGAGGGCAAAGGCTATGCCCCGATGCAGCTCCGCCTCACCGTGCGCCGGCTGCAGATGGGCTCCTGGTGCGTTGGCATCTCCCGGCGCGCGCTGGATATGATGGTCGAACACACCAGGCAGCGCGTCACCTTCGGCCAGCGCCTCGCCGACCGCCAGGCCATCCAGTGGTGGATCGCCGACGCCGCAATGAAAATTCACGCCTGCCGCCTGATGGTTTACGACGCCGCCACCAAGGCCGACGCCGGCCGGGACGTCCGCACTGAGGCCTCCATGGTAAAATTGTACGGTACAGAAATGGCAACCGAGATCGTCGATCACGCGATGCAGGCGTTCGGCGCGATGGGCGTGGCAAAAGAGCTGCCGCTCCAGCTGATGGCGCAAAAGGTCCGCACCATGCGCGTCTACGAAGGCCCGTCCGAGGTGCACCGCATGGCCATCGCCCGCCGCGTCATCGGCAAGTGACGGAATCCCGAATCAAGGCGGGCATCTGGGTCAGCATGGCGCTGCGTATGGGCAACGCTGACGGCCGTTACGGCACGGTGATCCGTAAAGGCGATCCAGACGCCGGCGGCATACTCGTGGTCCTGCGCAACGACAAGGCGGTCTGCGTCCTTTCGCAAATCCGTTCCGGGTCCGGCGAACTCGCCTGGATGCGCGCCACCGGCCCCGGTCCCGTGGATGACGAGGCCGCCGACGCCTACATCGCGCGGCAGTTGAAATTCGACCCCGACCTTTGGGTGATCGAATTCGAAGCCCCCGATCTGCTGCCGCCATTCGAGGCAAAACTGATCTGACACGCGGCGAACCACCGCGGTTCAGCGTTCGACGGCGACCCCCGCCGGCTCGAAGGCGATCCCTTCGTACAGTTCGATCAGCGGGACTTCGATGCCGATCTCCGGCATTGCCAAAACCGCGGCCTCGCCCGAAACGATATGACCGACCCAATCGTCGCCGACCCGGGCAAATACGGTGGCGTGCCGCCGGTCCTGCGCCAGCATCACGTACCGCTGGATCGATGGCGTATCGCGATATTCCTCGTTCTTTATGCCAATATCCATCGTGGCGGTGCTTGGGCTCAAAACCTCGAACACCACGACCGGGTCCCTCACGACTAGGGTGCCACGAGCGAGTGGCGTACACGCAACGAAGGCATCCGGATAACGGATCGAACCGGCCGCGATGATCTTGAGGTTACTGGTGTATGGCTGACAGCGCCTTCCGCGAAGCCGCGCGGTCAGCGAGAATATCAGGTTGCGCTCGATGATCGAATGCTCTGCCGTCCCCCCGGTCATCGCCATCGGCGCGGAACCGTCGAACTCCCAGCGCAGCTCCTGCTTTTCCTCCCAGGCCAGGAACTCGTCCAGGCTCATCGCCCTGTGCAGTACCGCGCTCATCCCAAGCCCTCATCCGGTCCGGACAAACCATACCACATCACCCCGCGTGCCGCAGCACCGCCAGATCACACCCTTCATCCGCCTGCAGCACCTGGTCCGCGATCAGACGACCCCACCCGCGCTTCGGCTTCGCCGGCGGCTGCCACAAAGCCCGCCGCCGCTCCAGTTCGGCATCCGCAACCAGCAGATCCAGCGACCGGTGCTTGACCGACAGCCGGATCCGGTCGCCGCTCTCCACCAGACCCAACGGCCCCCCGGCCGCCGCCTCCGGCGTGATATGCAGCACGATCGTGCCGAACGCGGTCCCCGACATTCGGCAATCGCTCATGCGGATCATGTCCTTAACCCCGGCCCTCGCCAGCCGAGACGGAATCGGCAGATACCCTGCCTCCGGCATTCCCGCCGGCGTCAGCGACCCGGCGTTCTTCAGCACCAGAATATCCTCCGCTGTCACATCCAGTCCCGGATCATCGATCCGCGCCCCCAGATCCTCCAGCCCGTCGAATACCACCGCCCGAGCCTCCACTTCGAACAACCGTGGCGTTGCCGCGCTGCGCTTCAGGATAGCCCCCCGCGGCGCGAGCGACCCGAACAACGACACGATGCCCCCAACCGGCGACACCGGCTCCGCAAAGTCTCGGATATAACGCCGATCGACAAAC
>DASYBP010000278.1:0-6492 GCA_036500715.1 Rhodopila sp. | reverse complement strand
GAGCGTTGCGCGCCACTGCTCGGCGTGCTTCGTGTTCCGCCAACCGGCTTCATGAGCGTCAATGTAGTATCCCGCTACGGTCTTGAACGTGACCGCGCGCGCCTGCTCTGCTTGGGAAGCGGCACGGGCCGCTTCTGCTTCAACCTTCCGTTGTTCGAGGGGATCGACACCGTTCTTGACCAGCCGATAGAGCGGTGCGGCAGCAGCGCGCGCGTCGGCCAGGGAGACCGAGTTCGAGCCCCGAGCGCTGCCGAGGCCAGCCTCTCGCATCCTTCCGGCCATCACTTATCGGAAGATCCAGAACGCGGTGCCGTTGTCTCGAACCAGAAGATACAACCCGTTGCCGTCGCCATAGCGGCCCAGTTGCGCAGTCCGAACCTTGCCTGCGGTGAGCGGCGTCGCCGACGCTGGCATGATCCTGTCCCCTATTGTGTCCCCTAAACCTAAGCGCGAACGGGGACGGACGCAAGAGAACGATAGCGAAAGGGTCAGATGGGGAGTTCGGCCAGAAACCTGGAATTCTGGAGGGACCTTCGGATGGGCTTGGACACCGGCGAACGGGCTTCTGGCGGAGGGGATGAGATTCGAACTCACGGTAGGGGTTGACCCCCTACAACGGTTTAGCAAACCGCCGCCTTCAGCCACTCGGCCACCCCTCCGCCGGGGCAACATCTCCGACCATCCGACGACGAGGAGAGTCCGGACACGGCGTTTGCAACACTTCTTGTATGCAACCGGTGGCGCAGGGTCAAACAGGAAACTAACTGAGGGCGACCTCGAACCCGCGGGCGGTCCCTGGACGGGCCATCATCGTCTCGTACCAGCGCTTCACCTGTGGGAATCTGGCCAAGTCTATTTGGTGCCGCTCATGTCGCCAGGCCCAGCCAAGAATGGCGAAATCGGCGATCGAAATTTCGTCCGCGACATAGTCGCGCCCCGCAAGCCGCCGATCCAGCACGCCATATAGCCTTACGGTCTCCTTCGAGTAGCGCCCCAGCCCATAGCGTTGATCCTGGGGATTCTCCACCATCAGGAAGTGGTGCACCTGGCCGGGCATCGGGCCGAAACCGCCCATCTGCCACATTAGCCACTCCAGCACCGGCACCTGCTTGCGCGGGTCCGTCGGATAGAACCGGCCGGTCTTCTGCCCCAGGTAAATCAGGATCGCCCCCGACTCGAACACGCTGATCGGCTGACCCCCCGGCCCATCCGGGTCGATGATCGCCGGAATCTTGTTATTCGGACTGATCTTCAAGAACGACGGTTCAAACTGCTCGTTTTTCGAGATGTTGACCGCGCGTATGTTATACGGCAGGCCCATCTCCTCGAGCGCGACACTGATCTTGCGCCCGTTCGGCGTGTTCCATGTGTACAGTTCGATCGCCATGCTGCACCCCTCCGAACCGCGCAACAATGACCACACCCCCGACAAGAGGGCAACCCGGAGACTACCCGACGTGAAGATCGCCACCTGGAACGTCAACTCCATCCGCCAGCGCGAGGGCCACGTACAGCGCTGGCTGGAAAAGGCCCATCCAGACGTCCTGTTCCTACAGGAAATCAAGTGCGAGACCGGGTCCTTCCCCTCGCTCCCTTATCATGGCCTGGGCTACTCGGCCGAAGCCGTCGGGCAGAAGTCGTATAATGGCGTCGCGGTCTTGGCTCGGGTTCCGTTCACTGTGGTCCACCGGGGCCTGCCAGGCCTTCCGCAGGACGACGGTCAGGCCCGCTACATCGAGATCACCACCGAAGACGTGACCCTGATCGGCATTTACCTGCCGAATGGCAATTCCCGCGGCGATGAAGGTTTCGGCTATAAACTTACCTGGATGGACCGCCTCGCCCACCGTGCGCAGGCGCTGTTGGACGGCGATCGCCCATTGGTCATTACCGGCGACTTCAACGTCTGTCCGACGGACGAGGACTACGCCCCCGGCGCGCTGTCCCCGACCGACGCCCTGGCCCGCCCGGAAACCCGGGCCCGCTACCGCCGCCTGATCTGGATGGGGCTGACTGACGCGGTCCGAGCACTGCACCCCCACGGACCCGTCTACACGTTTTGGGACTACCAGGCGGGCGCCTGGCAACGCGACCTCGGCCTGCGCATTGATCACGCATTGCTATCGCCCACGCTCGCTGAGCGGCTGGTCTCGGCTGAGCCGGACAAGCAAGAGCGCAATCAGCCGCAACCGTCGGACCACGTACCGGTGGTGATCGAGGTGCATTGAAGCCGGCGCGCGCGACGCAGAGTACTCTGGGCGGAATATTCCGGCGACCGGCTCACCCGCGGACCGACGGGCGGGCCCGCGCACCGACCCGCCGGCCCGAACGGTTCATCTATCCCGCCGCGTCATCTTTCCCAATGTGCCGGGCGCCACACGTAACGTCCTTCTCGTGGCGCCCAAACCCAACGCCCTTCAGCATAGTGCCCATATTCCGGCCGTCGCTCCACATAGTGGCCGGGCCGCCACACATAGCGATAGCCGTCCCAGTGCCAGTGGCCCGGCTCCCAGACCATTGGTCCACCCGGCGGCGGCGGCACGACTTCAGCCCGCGGGGGCGGGATTGGCGCGTAGTTTGGTGGCGGCGGTTGTGCACTCGCGCTCCCGATCCCGATGGCAAGGATCGCCGCACCGACAATAAGCCACTTCATCCAAGCTCTCCTTGATCAACGCCGAGTCCGTTATGCTTCCACCGCCGGTAACCCGGGGTCGCGGATTGTAACAACCGGTTCGTGGGGAAACTGGGTCAGAGATCAGCGTAGCAATGGGTCTCGGCTGCCGCCCCCGGGTGCGTAACCGCGCCGAGATGGGCCGGTCCTACCAATTGCGCGTATTTCCAGATCGCACCCGCATTGTAATTCGTCCGCCGCGGCGTCCAGGCCGCTTTGCGCGCCGCGAGTTCGGCGTCGGGAACCGCCAGATCGATCGTGCCCTTTTCGGCGTCGATCACGATCCGGTCGCCGTTTCGGACCAACGCCAACGGCCCGCCGACCGCTGCTTCCGGTCCGACATGGCCGATACAGAACCCGCGCGTCGCCCCCGAGAACCGCCCGTCGGTTATCAGTGCGACCTTCTCGCCCATTCCCTGGCCGTAGATCGCGCCCGTCGTGGACAGCATCTCCCGCATCCCGGGGCCGCCCTTCGGCCCCTCGTAGCGGATCATGATCACGTCGCCCTCCTTGTATGCCCTGGCGTCCACCGCGGCATAGGCTTCCTCCTCGGAGTCGAAGCACAGGGCAGATCCTTCGAACCGCAAAGCGTGAAGACCTGCGACCTTCACGATCGCCCCGTCCGGCGCCAGGCTGCCCTTCAGTCCGACCACCCCACCGGTCGGAGAGATCGGTGCGGACACCGGATAGATCACATCCTGGCCGGCCGGAAACACCACGTCCGCGTGGTTCTCCGCTAGTGAGCGCCCGGTGACGGTCAGGCAGTCGCCATGTAACAGCCCGCCATCCAGCAGCGCCTTGATGACGACCGGAATGCCGCCGACATTGTGCACATCAAGCGCCACATACCGGCCGCCGGGCTTGAGGTCGGCGATATACGGCGTTCGCCGCATGATCGCCACGACGTCGTCCATGGTGAAGCGAAGCCCCGCCTCGTGCGCCAGGGCTGGCAAATGCAGGCCTGCGTTGGTTGACCCACCGGTCGCACCAACCACCACCGCGGCGTTCTCCAGCGCCTTCAGCGTCACGATGTCGCGTGGCCGGATGCCTCGGTCGATCAAATCGATCACCGCTTGGCCGGACTGAACCGCATATCGATCGCGTTCCTCGAACGGCGCCGGAGATCCCGCCGATCCCGGCAGCGCCAACCCGATCGCTTCCGACACCATCGCCATTGTGTTCGCGGTGAACTGCCCGCCGCACGCACCCGCCGAGGGACAGGCGACGCATTCCAGCTCGTGCAAATCGGCGTCCGACAACGTACCGGAGGCGTGCTGCCCGACCGCCTCGAACACATCGACGACGGTGACATCACGGCCTTTGAATTTTCCCGGCAGGATCGACCCGCCGTACATGAACACGCTGGGGATATTCAGTCGCAGCATCGCCATCATCATGCCGGGCAGCGACTTGTCGCATCCCGCCAGCCCTACCAAGGCGTCATAGCCATGCCCGCGTACCGTCAGCTCAACGCTGTCCGCGATCAGGTCGCGCGACACGAGCGACGACTTCATCCCCTGATGGCCCATGGCGATGCCGTCGGTGACGGTGATGGTGGTGAACTCCCGGGGCGTCCCGCCGCTTTCGGACACGCCCAGCTTCACCGACTGGGCCTGCCGGCTGAGCGCGATGTTGCACGGAGCCGCCTCGTTCCAGCAGGTGGCGACGCCGACGAACGGCTGATCAATCTGCTCCTGCGTCAGCCCCATCGCATAATAGTAGCTGCGATGCGGCGCTCGGCTTGGTCCCACGGTCACGTGGCGCGACGGCATACTGGATTTGTCCCAGTGCTTGGTCAGCATCGACGTTTTCCTTCCAGCGTTGCGAGGCGCCACTTATAGCGGCACGGAGCAGATCGCCCAACCGGCCGGGGGATTTGTCGTTGCATTTCACGATCTTTTTGTTCTTAGTCCGGAACTCTTACGCCGAAGAGAAGACGCCGACCGATGTACCGCTGCCACTTCACACGTGCCGGACACGTCGCCCACGGGTGCAATCTGCAAGTGGAGACGCTTGACGCGGCAATCGCCACGGGGCGGAAAATTCTCGCCGACCTCATCGATCCCGACGATTGCGACGGGCTGGAAATCTGGCTGGATTGCGCGCTGCTGTATGAGTTTGAGCGCCCCTGAGCGATTGATAAGCCGAGCTGAGGTACCATTGTGCGTACCAATATAAAATAATTTCTAATTACTTATTTGTGTGTTGCCGTATTGATCTCGCGCGGGGTTATATGTGCCGGCAGTGTTCACGAATGGTGCTCATCCTCATGCGACTCAGTAAGGAAGCTCTCTCAACCAGGATCGTTGTCCGCCGTGCCAGACGCGGCGTTGCCCCGTTCGTATGGGAAGTCAACCGCGACAACATGGCCGCACCCATGTACGTCTCGCCGGAGGCGTTCGGCAGCATGGAGGCCGCTTTCGTGGCGGGCCAGGCGCGCCTTCGAGAATTTACCTCGTCCCGCCCGAGGCCGGAAATGGCTGAATAATGCGGCCGACATCCTCTAGTACCGCGCATCAGAGAAACGCAATGCACTTTCCTTGCAGGGTCCGATTCACGCGGAAATCGTGATCGCGTCGCGACCCATTCTTCACCGCGATTGGACACTAGGGTCCGCGTCCTGGCGTTAAGCTGGCATTAGGTTTTCTCCGTCAGACTGCCCTGCGCACTAGCGATCCAGGAGGCTGGCGTGCGGTCGGTTGCGTATTTCGTGGCTATGACGAGTCTACTGGGCGCTGCGCCCAGCAACGCCTTCGACCCTTCCGGCGTCAGTATTGCCGGTCTGCGTCTCGGAATGCCGGAAGCCGAAATTGTCGCGGCGATACGAAGGCAAGGCTTTGCGTTGACCCACGACCATGGCGCACTGATCGCCAAAACTCGCGATGGCCGACTGATTGTCGATCTGACTGAAGACCAGGCAGCGCTGCGTATTCGCTACGTCTTCAACGGCAATGGCGCGGGCGAGCCGGAGAAAATATTAGCCTCGGTTCTGGACCAGTTCGGTCCGCCCAATCAGGCCCAGCCTATAGCATGGTGCGGGGCGGTCGGGCATGACGGCAATTGTCCGGCTGATGCTGCATCGTTGTCGTTCCTGCCTGAAACGAGGACGTTGTTGCTACAGAAGGCGGCGGCGCCGCAGTAATGGGGGAGCAAAAAACTTCGGACCAACGCCAGTGATAAACGCTTTATTCATCTTTGGCCGGTAGACCGGGTTCATGAACCGGCGCACCTTCCTGGCCATGATGGCCGTCTTGGCACCTTGCCAAGTCCGCGCGGACATCGGTCCGGTCCCGCCGCAAGCCGTCCCTCAGGTATGCCGGCAGGCGGTCGCCACGGCGGAACGAGCGCACGGCATACCGGCGCATTTGCTAGCGGCGATCGCGCGGGTGGAAAGCGGCCGCAAGGATCAGGTGTCCAATAGTTTCAATCCCTGGCCTTGGACGATCAATTTCGACGGCCAGGGCAGTTTCTACGACAGCAAGGGCGAGGCTGTGGCCACCGCGATATCGCTGCGTCCACGCGTCACCCGATCGATCGATGTTGGCTGCATGCAGATCAGCCTGACCAACCACCCCAATGCTTTCGCAAGCATGGATCAGGCGTTCGACCCGTTCCTGAACGCGGATTATGGCGCCCGCTTCTTGCTGCAACTGTTCGAAAAGACCGGGTCATGGCCGAAGGCGGTCGAATACTATCACTCCGCAACCCCGGAACTTGGCCACGACTACGGGCAAAGGGTCTATGCGGCGTTGCCCGAGGAAACCCGACTGGCGCTTGCGGCCGAACCCTCGCCGCTGGCTGCCGCGTGGGCGGCAACCGTC
>DASYBP010000277.1:0-4506 GCA_036500715.1 Rhodopila sp. | reverse complement strand
CTCTCACGGCGATAAATGACATTTGGATGAAGTCGCTATGTAAGACCGCATGTCCGTTCCATGAGGATCGGACCCTTGCCACGGATTGATCTCCGGCCTACCCGAGGTTGGCGTTGTGCTCGCCACCGTCAAGCACGCTTTGCGCCGCTACGCGGTGGCCTTCGGCCATGCCTGACCGCGGCTGCGCGCAACGCCTTGATGTTATAAGGCCCGGGCGAAGAAACGGCCTTCCAGCCGAACAAAGAAACATTGGCTGGGTGTCGGGTAAAGTTCGGTCCTCGTTATTGAAGGACGGATCATGACCACGCCGAAGGAAGTCTTTGTTGGGATCGACGTCGCGAAGCTGCGTAACGCTGTAGCGATCGCGGACGCAGGCCGGGACGGAGAGATCAGGTATATGGGCGAGTTCGACGCCTCGCTGGAAAGCATGAAGCGGCTGGTCACCCGACTGGCCGGGAAATACCCGCAGCTGCACTTTTGTTATGAGGCAGGGCCGACGGGTTATGGACTACATCGCCTGATCACCGAGCTCGGCCTTTCCTGTGTGGTGGTGGCGCCGTCGCTGATCCCGCGCAAACCAGGCGACCGGATCAAGACCAACCGGCGCGACGCGACCGGGCTCGCCCGATTGCTTCGCGCCGGTGAACTGACGCCGGTATGGGTGCCGGACCCGGCGCACGAGGCGATGCGATGCGAAACTTGATCCGCTCGCGCACGGCGGCGGTCGAGACGATTCGCGCGCAAAAGCAACAGGTCGGTGCCTTCCTGCTTCGGCACAGCCGGATATTCCCTCGCCAAAAGCAGTGGGGCGCCCGCTATCGCCGTTGGCTTCAGGAGCAGTCGTTTGAACAACCGGCCGACCAGATCGTGCTCCAGGAATATATCGAGGCGGTCCGGCTGGGCGAGGAACGGCTTGGCCGCATTGAGAAGGCCATCGCGGAATTCCTGCCGGACTGGCATTTGGCGCCAGTGGTCGAAGCCCTTCAGGCCCTGCGCGGTATCGATCTCGTGGTGGCGGTCAGCTTCGTGGTCGAGATTGGCGACATCCGACGCTTCTCCAGCCCCGGCCAGTTGATGGGGTATCTCGGACTTGTGCCCACCGAACGATCGACTGGAGAAACGGTCCGGCGTGGGTCGATCACCAAAATGGGCAACGCACGCATCCGGCAGTTGTTGGTCGAGAGTGCCTGGACCTATCGCTTCCCGCCCCGTGTTGGGGTCAAGAAACAACGGAAGCTCGATCGGGTCTCGCCGAAGATCCGTGAGATCGCGTGGAAGGCGCAGTCACGGTTGTCCGCCCGGTTCCGGGCGTTCGTAGCACGCGGCAAGAAGTCGACCGTCGCATGCACGGCGATCGCGCGGGAACTCGTGGGCTTCATGTGGGCGGTGGCGATGGAGGTCCAGCCGGCTTCGCCCACTACCCTATAAGAATCGGCGGCAATCGCCGCCATCATCGCTCGCGCAATGGCGGAGGTGGGGCCACGGCAGGGGAATTCCCGAGCAACGCTATGTGGCCGATCCATTCGACGCCCGATGTAAGACAGGGACAGCCCCGGACGCATTCACGGTCATGCGGTAACCAACCCGCGCATCAGAGCCTGATCACCGACGTCCAAGGCGCCCCACCTCCACCCCTGCGCGATGACCCTTTGGATCGCTCCGGCCAGGCGCGATGGGTTTTTCGCGTCCGGGGGATTGAAAACAGACATCAGAGCGTTGCGGCGGCCCCACGTAGGTTGTGATGCCTAGGCCGAGCTGATCACCTGAGGTTTGCTCAGGAGTATCCAGTTCCACGGCAGCAACTGGTCGAGTTCGTGGCGCTTTGTTTGTCCGGACACCATACGCATGAGCACGTCGGTCAGCCAGGCCAACGGCTCGACATCATTGAGCTTTGCCGTCTGGATCAGCGTTGCAACGATCGACCAATGACGTCCGCCGCTGTCGGCTCCAGCGAACAACGCGTTCTTCCGCCCCAGGGCGATCGGCCGCATCGCCCGCTCGACAATGTTCGTATCCAGTTCGAGACGCCCATCGTCGAGGAACCGGATCAATCCCTTCCAATGCTTGAGTGCGTAGCGGATCGCCTCGGCCAGCTTGGAGCGGCCGGAGATCCGATCGAGCTGAGTGCGCAGCCAATTCTGCAACGCCTCGACCAACGGGCGGCTGTGTTGCTGACGTTCCCGCTGCCGATCTTCGGCCGAGCGGCCGCTGATGTCGCTCTCGATGGCATAAAGTGCCGCGATACGTTGCAGCGCCTCCAGCGCGATCGGTGACTTTGTCGCGACGTGGACGTCGTAGAATTTCCGCCGCGCATGTCCCTCGCCTGCCATTCCACCCGCTGCGCGGGCGGAACCTTGGGCAGTCTCGCCCAGCAGAACGCCAGTTGAGGCGGCTTATTACCGGCATCCCGGACGACACGGCCAAATCCGGCGTATCCATCCACCTGGAGCAACCCCTTGTATCCGTGCAAATGGCTGGCGGGATGCTCGCCTTTGCGGTCCTCGCTGTAGATGTAAGCCGCGGCGGGATGGCCGGGGCCAGCCCAGGGACGATTGTCGGTGGCATAGCACCACAGCCGTCCGGTTTTCGTGCGTCCGCGGCCCGGGTCCAGCACCGGCAGGGTGGTATCGTCGGCGACCACCTTCGGCGATGCTAGAACCGTGCTCAGGATCAGTTCGTGCACTGGTTCGAGCCACCAGCAGGCGCGGCCGACCCAGTTGCACAATGTGGAACGATCCAATGTGACACCCTGGCGGCCGAAGATCTGCGATTGGCGATACAGCGGCAAGTGGTCGCTGTATTTGCCGATCAGCACTTGCGCCAGCAGCGCCTCGGTCGCCATGCCGCCGTCGATCGGCCGTTCCGGCGCAGGTGCTTGCACGACGGCCTGCTCGCAGACCCGACAGCCGTAGCGCGGGCGGCGGATGACCTGGACGCGCACCTGTGCCGGAACGTGATCCAGCATCTCGGCCCGGTCCTCGGCGATGAGATGTAACGGCGCACCGCAACAGGGACAGGTCTTATTGGTGACATCCACCACGACCTCGACCCGCGGCAGATGGGCGGGCAACGACCCGCGGTTACGCTTCGGCAGGACCGCTTGCGGTGAGGGCTTGGGCTGAATCGACGCAAGCTTGGCCGCTTGCTCGGCCAACGACTGTTCCAGCTCCTCGATCCCCTGGTCGATGGCGTCTTCGCCGAGTTGTTCGGAGCGGCGACCGAAGCGGTTGCGCAGCAAGCCCGTAATCAGCATCTGCAACCGCTCGATCTCGGCCTGGGCTTCGTGCAGCAGGCGCTGCAACGTCGCCGGGTCCTCAGGCAGCGGGGGCATGATCGCGAACACCGGTGAACGGTGAATCACCGCCGCGCGTCGTACCAATTGAATCCTGCGTGAGCGTTCGATTCATCCTGCCAGTTCCGGGCGGCGGAGCCGCGCAGGCATCCGCCAATCGATCCCTTCCAGTAACATCGAGACCTGCGCTGGGGTCAGCGAGACACGGCCGGTGTCGGTCGTCGGCCATTGAAAATGGCCCTTCTCCAGCCGTTTGCTGAACAGGCACATGCCTTGCCCATCAAACCAAAGCAGTTTGATCAAACTTCCTCTTTTGCCACGAAATGCGAACAGAGCGCCGCTGAACGGATCTTCCTCCAGCACCTGCTGGGCCAGCATCGCCAGACCGTCCATGCCCTTGCGCATATCGGTATGGCCGCACGCCAGCCATACCCGTGCGCCCGATGGCAGGGTGATCATCCGCGCAGCACCGCCAGCACCCGACGCAAAGCACGAGGATCAATTTGTGCATCCACTCGCACCGTCGTGCCATCCGGCAGAACGATCTCGATCAGGCCGCCTATTTTCGATGCCGCGCCGCCTGCCACGTCTGGCGTCGGTGCCGAGGTCGCCATCCCAGCGTCTGTAAGGGTTGCCAGATGAGGCGCCACCTCCACCCGGGCAAAGCGGCCAACCGCTCGCGGCTGTGCCGCCATCAGTGCCCGTCGCCAGTTGTAGAGTTGACCGGTGCCGATCCCGTGCCGGCGCGCCACGTCCGTTAGAGAGGCTCCGGCCGCCATACTTTCGGCCGCGATCAGCTGCTTCTGTTCGACCGTCCAGCGACGTCGACGTTCCCCACGCGGAATCAAATCCATCGGTGCGCTCTTATGACTGCTCATATGAGCGCTCGTTGTCGCCGACATCATCTCAGCCGCGATCGGATCCGTCTCCATCAGCCAAATGCAGCATATCCGCTGCCGTCAGTGCTAGGTGGGGGCGCCGAAACGCTTACGACAGAACCTGTGGGGCACGTCATATGCTTGGTTCATTTCATGCAGCTTAGCCCTTCCAAGATCGTTGATAGACCGAACTCGAAGGCGTGCTCAAAATCCCAGTCATCGAATACCATCGCACCCGCTATGTGCGCGAAGCTTGCTGCTTCGAGCTTTCCTGATTTCACATTTTCAGCGGGATCAAGGCCTCTCGCTGGTCCGCGCACTTCGTATGAGACCTGC
>DASYBP010000276.1:0-2542 GCA_036500715.1 Rhodopila sp. | reverse complement strand
GCCGGCCATGAACGTGGACGGTGTGCTGTCATTGTTCGAATAGGACAGCATGCCGTCGATGTCGGACGTCCTGATCCCGGCGTCGGCGGCCGCATTGCGCAGCGCCCAGGTGCCCAGAGCGCGCGTCGTCTTGTCCGATCCGCGCGTGAACGTGGTCTCGCCAACGCCGACGATTGCATATTTGTCGCGCAGGTATTTTGGTGTGCTGACATCTGTATCCGCCGGCAGCGGCATGGCACGTCTCCCTCCTGGTGATTGGCGAAATGCTGGCCCAGGCACGGTTTGCGGTCAAATTCCCCCCTATTGTCCTTTCCTATCCGGACGAAAAGCCGCTAGGCTCAATGCGTCAGGCGGGTGATCCAATCGGTAATGACTCGATACGATTTCATCGTCATCGGCAGCGGTCCCGCGGGCCGTCGTGCGGCAATCCAGGCAGCGAAGCTGGGGCGCGACGTACTGGTCATCGAAAAAGGCCGCCGGGTCGGCGGTGTCTCTGTGCACACCGGCACAATCCCGTCGAAGACGCTGCGCGAAACCGTATTGAACCTGACCGGCTGGCGGGAACGTGGCTTCTACGGCAGCGCCTACCGCGTAAAAAAAGACATCCAGGCCAAGGATCTCATGGCGCGCCTGCACATGACGCTCGACCACGAGGTCGATGTGCTGGAACATCAGTTTGCCCGCAACAAAGTCCAGACCATGAACGGGATGGGCCGTTTCCTCGACGCTCATACGGTCGAGATCACGCTGAATAACGGGGACCTCCGCGTCGTCTCGGGCGACAAGATCCTGATCGCGGTGGGCACCCGCCCGTACCACCCGCCCGATGTGCCGTTCAACGGCACCAATGTCTTCGACAGCGACGAAATCGTCGACATCCCACGTCTGCCGCGCAGCCTGACCGTCGTCGGTGGTGGCGTCATCGGCGTCGAATACGCAACGATCTTCAGTGCACTGGACGTCAGTGTCGCCCTGATTGAGGCCCGCACCAGCCTGCTGGACTTCGTCGACCACGAACTGGTCGAGGACTTCACCCATCAGCTCCGCGACCGCGGCATGGCGATTCGCTTCGGCGCCAAGGTTGCCCGCATCGAGTTCGAGAACGATTGGCCCGTCACCATTCTGGAAAACGGCCGCCGCGTTCGGTCGGAGATGCTGCTCTACGCCGCCGGCCGCATCGGCGCCACCGACACGCTGAACATTGAGTCTTGTGGCCTGACCCCGGACGACCGCGGTCGCCTGAAAGTCGATCCCGCCACGTTCCAGACCGAGGTGCCGCACATTTACTCGGCCGGCGACGCCATCGGCTTCCCCAGCCTGGCGTCAACATCGATGGAGCAAGGGCGCATCGCCGCTTGCCACGCCTTCAACATTGCCATGCCGCCGGCGCCTGACTATTTCCCCTACGGAATCTACGCCGTGCCGGAAATCTCCACTGTTGGCATGAGCGAGGAGGAAGTGCGCCGCCGCGGTATTCCTTACGAATGCGGCATCGCCCGTTTCCGCGAGACGTCACGCGGCCACATCATGGGCCTGAAAAACGGCATGATGAAAATGATTTTCTCGCTCAAGACCCGCCGCCTGCTCGGGGTGCACATCGTCGGCGAGGGCGCCACCGAGTTGATCCATATCGGCCAAGCGGTGCTGAACCTGCATGGCACGCTGGATTATTTTATCGAAAACACCTTCAACTATCCAACCCTTGCCGAGGCGTACAAGATCGCTGCCCTCGACGCCTGGAACCGCATGGCGCTCGCGTAGACGCCTGCCGGTTTCAAGTCGACAGGTCGAACGCCGCACCCCGGTCAGAGCGCCGCCGCCGACGGCAATAGCCTCGCCAAGGCGGCTTCCCGCCAAGGCGCCTGTCACCCTCTGGCTGTGGATCGACCGGGGTCGCCGGCAACTGCGGTCCTGGGCGCACCATATCGGTCAGGTCGGACCACGCCAGGTTGTGCCTGGTGACGAAAGCGGTTGCCAACAAACCGGCCGCGGCTCGCTCGCCCTCGAACGGCGAGGATAGTCGCGACAGGATGCCTGCCAGCTTGGCTCGCTGTTGAGCCGATAGCGTCTGAGACCCCTTCGCATCTGACATTTTGGCCTCCCTCGCAACGGGTTTTCGCCAGGAAGCAAAATCCATGCCGAGGCTCGATAACGGTCTGATTCCGCCAATCCCGGCCTATTTCTGCCGCCCTATGCGTCAGATCTGTAAGGAATCCCGACAGGTTATGACAGCATCTTCATCCGTCAGTAGGACCGCGGCATCCCCAGCACGTGCTGGCCGACATACCCCAGGATCAGGTTCGTCGAGATCGGCGCAATCTGGTAGAGCCGCACCTCGCGCCATTTGCGCTCGATCTCGTATTCGCGGGCGTAGGAGAACCCGCCGAACGTCTGCATTGCGGTGTCCGCCGCCTTCCACGCTGCCTCCGAGGCCAACAGCTTGGCAATGTTCGCGTCCGCCCCGCATTCGAGACCACTGTCGAACAGCGCCGCTGCCCGGCGGCACACCATGTCCGCTGCTTCCAACTCTGCCCAGGCCCGA
>DASYBP010000275.1:0-7652 GCA_036500715.1 Rhodopila sp. | reverse complement strand
CGACCTCGCCGCCGGCGTCGATGTCGAGATCAAGATCTAAGACCATGCCAGCATCGTCCCCTCAGGCCCTCCGCACCGGTCTCCTGGCCAAGAAGCTTGGCATGACCCGGATATTCAAAGACGACGGCACGCATGTGCCGGTCACCGTGCTGCACCTGGACCACGTGCAGGTCGTCGCCGCTCGCACGCGGGAAAAGGACGGTTACACCGCCGTCCAGATAGGCTACGGCAAGGCCAAGGTGAAGAACGTCACCCAGCCCCAGCGCGGCCACTTCGCCAAGGCGAAGGTCGAGCCGAAGCAGAAGCTGGTGGAATTCCGCGTCGCGCCGGATGCGCTGCTGGAGCCGGGTGCGACGCTGTCCGCCGCGCATTTCAGCGTCGGTCAGATCGTCGATGTCTGCGGCACCTCCAAGGGCAAAGGCTTTGCCGGCGGGATGAAGCGGTGGAATTTTGCCGGCCTCGAGGCCTCGCACGGCGTGTCGATCAGCCACCGGTCGCTGGGTTCGACCGGTAACCGGCAGGATCCCGGCAAGACATTCAAGAACAAGAAGATGGCCGGCCATCTCGGCGTCGAACGGATCACCACGCTCAATCTCGAGGTGGCGGCGGTGGATGCGGACAAGGGCCTGCTGATGATCAGGGGCGCAGTGCCGGGCGGTAAGAACGACTATGTGATGGTGCGCGACGCGATCAAGCGGCCGCGCCCGGCTGACGCGGCCTTTCCGGCGGCGCTGATCGAGGCGGACGCTGAATCGTCGACCGCCGAATCACCGACAGCTGAAGCTCCCACCGAAGCTTCCACTGAAGCCTCCACTGGGGCGGGCTGAGGAACAGGCAGATGCAGGTCGATATCATCACGCTTGAGAATGCCTCGGCCGGTAGCGCCGAGTTGCCCGATGAGATTTTTCTGACACCACCTCGGCCGGACATTATGGCTCGGGTCGTGCATTGGCAGTTGTCGAAGCGCCGCTCCGGCAACCACAAGGTCAAGGGGATGTCGGAAGTCTCCGGCACCACGAAGAAGCCGTACAGGCAGAAGGGCACCGGTAACGCCCGACAGGGCAGCTTGCGCTCGCCGCAGTTCCGCACCGGCGGTGTCGTGCACGGTCCGGTGGTCCGCTCGCACGCCTATAGCCTGAACAAGAAAGTCCGTCGCCTCGGACTGATCTCCGCGCTGTCGCAGAAGGCTGTCGAGAACAAGCTGGTCATTCTGGACGCGGCGTCGCATGCGCCGAAAACCGGTGAGCTTGCCAAGAAGATCAAGGCGCTTGGCTGGACCTCGGCGCTGATCATTGACCGCGCGGTGGACGAGGGGTTTCAGCGCGCGTGCCGAAACATCCACCGCCTGGACGTGCTGCCGACGGTCGGGGCAAACGTGTACGACATCCTGAACCACGATGTGCTGGCGATCACCACCGCCGGGCTCGAGGGGCTGAAGGCGCGTCTCAACGGGATCACGCCAGCGGCCGAGACCCCGCGCGCAGCTGAAGTTCCGATCGCTAAGGCCGCCCCGCAAGCCGAAACACTTGATGAGTCGGGCGCCGCGGGAGAGGTCGCCGGAGCGCAGGCGACCGGAGAACTATCGGGCGTGCAGGCGACCGGAGGACTATCATGACCGCAACCCTGAAGAAGCCGCTTTCGCGCGAGGCGATGTACAATATCATCCGGGCGCCGCTGATCACCGAGAAGATGACCATCCTGTCCGAGAAGAACCAGGTGGGCTTCCGGGTTTCGACGGATGCCAGCAAGCCGGAGATCGCCGCGGCGGTCGAGACGCTGTTCAACGTCAAGGTCCTGTCGGTCAATACTTTGATTCAGAAGGGCAAGACCAAGCGCTTCAAAGGGCGTCCGGGCGTCCGCTCCGATGTCAAGAAGGCGATCGTGACGCTGGCGCCCGGCCAGTCGATCGATTTCACCTCCGGTATCGCATAGGGCGCGCGAAAGATGGCACTTAGGCAATTCAATCCGGTCACAGCCAGCCTTCGCGGCACCGTGCTGATCAATCGGTCCGAGCTGTGGAAGGGCAAGCCGGTCAAGGGGCTGACCGAGGGGCAGCACAGTCATGGCGGGCGCAACAATCATGGCCGCATCACGAGCCGGTTCCGCGGCGGCGGGCACAAGCAGGCTTACCGCGTGGTGGATTTCAAGCGGCGCAAGTTCGACGTTCCCGCCACGGTGGAGCGGCTGGAGTACGATCCGAACCGGACCGCGTTCATTGCCTTGATCAAATACCAGGATGGCGAGCTGGCCTACATTCTGGCACCGCAGCGACTGAAGGTCGGTGACCAGGTGATCGCCGGCGCGCGGGTGGACATCAAGCCGGGCAATGCGATGCCGCTGTCGGCGATCCCGGTCGGCACGATCGTCCACAATGTCGAGATGAAGATGGGTGCCGGCGGCAAGATCGCGCGTTCGGCGGGCACCTACGCGCAACTGGTCGGCAAGGATGCTGGCTACGCGCAGATCAAGCTGATGTCCGGCGAGCTTCGGGTGGTGCGGTCGGAATGCATGGCGTCAGTCGGCGCCGTGTCGAACCCCGACAACATGAACCAGAAGATCGGCAAGGCCGGACGCATGCGGTGGCTGGGGTTCAGGCCGCACAACCGCGGCGTTGTCATGAACCCGGTCGATCACCCGCTGGGCGGCGGCGAGGGCCGCAGTTCGGGCGGGCGGCATCCGGTCTCGCCTTGGGGACAGCCGACCAAGGGCTACAAGACGCGCGGCAACAAGCGGACGGACAGCCTGATTATCCGCCGCCGGAACAAGGGCAAGTAAGATGGCGCGTTCGGTATGGAAGGGGCCGTTCGTCGACGGTTACCTGCTGCAAAAGGCCGAAGCCGCGAAGGCATCGTCGCGCAACGAGATCATCAAGATCTGGTCACGCCGCTCGACGATCCTGCCGCAGTTCGTCGGCCTGACGTTCGGGGTCTACAACGGCCACAAATTCCTGCCGGTGCAGGTGAACGAGAACATGGTCGGCCACAAGTTCGGCGAGTTCTCGCCGACCCGGACCTTCACCGGGCACGCGGCTGACAAGAAGGCGAGGCGAGGCTGAGATGAGCAAGCCGTCCCACCCGCGTGGACTGCCGGACACCGAGGCCCAGTGTATCGTCAGCAACCTGCGCATCAGCCCGCGGAAGCTGAACCTGGTCGCCGCGATGATCCGCAACATGCCGGCCCAGGGGGCGATCAACACGCTGACCTTCAGCAAACGCCGGATCGCGGGCCAGGTGAAGAAGGCGCTAGAGAGCGCCATTGCCAATGCCGAGAACAACCACGCGCTCGATGTCGATCGTCTAATTGTATCGCGCGCCGAGGTCGGCCGCTCGATCGTGATGCGCCGCTTCCACGCGCGCGGCCGGGGGCGCGCCGCGCGGGTCGAGAAATGGTTCAGCCACCTGAAGATCGTCGTCGCCGAACGGGCGCAGGAAGAAGAGGGGGCCGCTTAGCATGGGTCACAAAGTCAATCCAGTCGGTCTTCGCCTCGGCATCAACCGTACCTGGGACAGCCGCTGGTTCGCCGGCACCGACTATTCCAAGCTGCTACACGACGACTTCAAGCTGCGCACCCATCTGCGCACCAAGCTGCGCGGCGCCGGCGTGTCGCGTGTGGTGATCGAGCGTCCGGCGAAGAAGCCTCGGGTGACGATCTACGCGGCGCGGCCAGGCGTGGTGATCGGCAAGAAGGGCCAGGACATCGAGGTCCTGAAAAAGGACCTGTCGAAGATGGCCAAAGCCGACGTGTCGTTGAACATCGTCGAAATCCGCAAGCCGGAAATCGATGCCACGCTGGTGGCGGAGAACATCGCGCAGCAGTTGGAGCGCCGGGTGGCGTTCCGCCGCGCGATGAAGCGCGCGGTGCAGTCGGCGATGCGCCTCGGCGCGCAGGGCATCCGGATCAACTGCGGCGGACGGCTGGGCGGGGCGGAAATTGCCCGCGTCGAATGGTACCGAGAAGGCCGCGTGCCGTTGCACACGCTGCGCGCCGACATCGACTTCGGCACCGCCACGGCGAAGACCACCTATGGCACGTGCGGCGTGAAGGTGTGGGTCTTCAAAGGCGAGATCCTGGCCCATGACCCGATGGCGCAGGACCGCAAGGCCGCCGAACAGGCCCCTCAGCGGTAATGGCGCAACGATAGACGGAACAGGACGATGCTCTCTCCCAAGCGCACGAAATACCGCAAGCAGCACAAGGGCCGCATCCACGGCGCCTCCAAGGGCGCCACGTCGCTGAACTTCGGCGCGTTTGGCCTCAAGGCGCTTGAGCCCGAGCGGATCACCGCCCGGCAGATCGAATCGGCACGGCGGGCGATCACGCGTGCGATGAGGCGCGCCGGGCGGGTCTGGATCCGGATCTTTCCCGATGTGCCGGTTTCCACCAAGCCGGCCGAAGTGCGCATGGGTTCGGGGAAGGGGTCGCCGGAATACTGGGTGGCGCGGGTGGCGCCGGGACGGATCATGTTCGAGATCGACGGCGTCTCGCCCGATCTGGCGCGTGAGGCGCTGACCCTCGGTGCCGCCAAGCTGCCGATCCGGACGAAGTTCGTCGCGCGGATCGGAGACGCCTGATGGCCAAGAACGCACTCTACAAGGCCAGTGATGTCCGAGCGAAGACGCCGGACGAGTTGTCGGCGCTGCTGCTGGATCTGCGGAAAGAACAATTCAATCTGCGGTTCCAGCGGGCGACCGGTCAGCAGGAAGGCACCGGCCGGGTGCGGGAGTGCCGTCGTGAGATCGCGCGCGTGAAAACCATCCAGGCGGAAAAAGCACGCTCCGCCGCTAAGTCGTAAGGAGGAGGGCGATGCCGAGGCGCGTCCTGACGGGACGGGTGACCAGCGACAAGATGGACAAGACCATCACGGTTCTTGTTGATCGCCGCGTCATGCATCCGATCTACAAGAAGTTCATCCGCAAGTCGAAGAAGTATGCCGCGCACGACGAGGACAACCTGTGCAAGGTCGGCGATATGGTGCGGATTGTCGAGTGCCCGCCGATCAGCAAGCGGAAGACCTGGACGCTGGTGGAGCGTAACGGCCAGGTGGTCGGGGACGCGCCCGAGGAAGCCGTCGCGATCGTCGAGACGCATCCGGCGCCGCCCGCGCCCGCACCGACAGCGTAAGGGGGACGTCGATGATCCAGGTGGAGAGCAATCTTGAAGTCGCCGACAACTCGGGCGCGCGGCGTGTGCAATGCATCAAGGTGCTGGGTGGATCGAAGCGGCGGTTTGCGTCGGTGGGCGATGTGATTGTCGTGTCGATCAAGGAAGCGATCCCCCGCGGCAAGGTGAAGAAGGGCGACGTGCACCAGGCGGTGATCGTGCGGACTGCGTTTCCGGTCCGCCGGCCCGACGGCAGCGCGATCCGCTTCGACCGCAACGCGGCGGTGCTGATCAACAAGCAGCAGGAGCCGATCGGCACCCGCATTTTCGGTCCCGTGGTGCGTGAGCTGCGCGGGCGGAAATTCATGAAGATCATCTCGCTGGCGCCGGAGGTATTGTGATGTTCCACGCGTCGGAGACACTGATGGTCCACGCGTCGCCGACGCGGATGTTCCACCCGTCGGAGACGCGGATGTTCCACCCGTCGGAGACATCGATGTTCCACGCGCCGGAGGCACGATAGATGGCTGCGCGTATCCGCAAGGGCGACACCGTCCTGGTCATCACCGGCAAGAGCAAGGGCCAGCGTGGCGAGGTGCTGCGCGTGTTCCCGGGGGCCGAACGGGCCATCGTGCAGGGTGCCGCGATGGCCCGGCACCACACCAAGCCGACCGGCATGGGCCAACCGGGCGGGCTCGTGGACAAGGAAGCGACAATCCACCTGTCCAATCTGAAGCTGATCGACCCCAGGAGCGAGAAGCCGACCAAGGTCGGGTTTCGCGTGCTGGAGCGCGGCCGCAAAGTCCGTGTCGCCAAGGTGACCGGCGAAGTGATCGAGAGCTGATGCGATGAGCGGAACCAGAAAATCTCCCGCCAAGGGCGGCGCAAAGGGTGGGGGAAAGCCGGCCGCCCCGCGTGGCGGCAGCGGCGCCCCCGTCGGCAAGGACGCCCAGCGCGCCGCGCGTCGCGTGGAAATTGCCGGCGTCGACAACCCCTCGGCCTCGGGTGGCGATATTCCCCGGCTGCAGAAGCGCTACCGCGAGGAAGTGCGGGCCAGGCTGCGCGAGGAGTTCGGCTACAAGAACGACATGCAGATCCCGAAGCTCGAGAAGATCGTCCTCAACATGGGGGTAGGCGAAGCGACGGGGGACCAGAAGAAGCTTGATGCGGCGGTCGCCGAACTGGCCGCGATTGCCGGCCAGCGCCCGGTGAAGACGGTGGCGAAAAAGGCGATCGCCGGGTTCAAAATTCGCAAGGGTCTGCCGATCGGCTGCAAGGTCACGCTGCGCAAGGCGCGCATGTATGAGTTTCTCGATCGCCTGGTGACCATCGCGATGCCGCGGGTGCGCGACTTTCGCGGGATCACCGGAAAGGGCTTCGATGGCCGTGGCAACTTCGCCATGGGCCTCAAGGAGCAGATCATCTTCCCGGAAATCAACTACGACCGGGTGGACGACGTGCGCGGCATGGACATCCAGTTCGTGACCACGGCGAAGACCGATGCCGAAGCGAAGGCCCTGCTGAAGGCTTTCGACATACCGTTCGCAAACTGACCCGCGGACCTAGCCCGCGGGGTCACCCCCGGACTTGATCCGGGGGTCCCCCGGATCAGATCCGCCGGTTCTGGAGGTAGTAAGCAGTGGCCAAAACTTCCCAGGTCAACCGCAACAAGATGCGGGAGAAGATGGCGAAGCGCGACAAGTCGAAGCGTCAGGTCCTTAAGGACGTGCTGATGGACCGCACGTTGCCGGTCGAGGACCGCTTCAACGCGTCGCTGAAACTGGCGCAGATGCCGCGCAACGGTGCATCGGTTCGCGTCCGTCTCCGCTGCGAGCTGACCGGGCGATCGCGCGGCAACTATCGCAAATTCAAGCTTTGCCGCATTGCGCTGCGCGATCTGGCCAGCGCCGGGCAGATCCCCGGGATGGTCAAGGCGAGCTGGTAAGGGAACGGTTGAATGTCCATGTCCGATCCCGTTGGGGATATGCTGACCCGCATCCGCAACGCCCAGCGCGCGCGCCACTCGGTTTGCGTGGCACCGGCGTCGAAGCTCCGGGAGAATGTGCTGGGTGTGCTGAAGCGCGAGGGGTTCATCCGCGGCTATGCCTCGGAGCAGCTTCGCCCTGGTGTGGCGCAACTGCGTATCGAGTTGAAGTACAACGAAGGCGAGCCGGTGATCAAGGAGATCAACCGCGTCTCCAAGCCTGGCCGGCGTGTCTATGCGAAGATCAAGGAACTGCCGCGGGTCTATGCCGGCTTGGGCATTTCCATCCTGTCGACGCCGCAGGGCGTGATGAGCGATGCCGAGGCCCGCGCCGCCAATGTTGGCGGCGAAGTCCTCTGCCGCGTGTTCTGAGGCGAGAGCAAGGTCATGTCACGCGTCGGCAAATATCCGGTAGAGATCCCGCAGGGCGTGCAGGTGGCGATCGCCGGCGGGATGTTCACCGCCAAGGGGCGGCTGGGCGAACTGAAGATGCCGTTGTCCGACCTGGTGGAAACCAAGGTCGAGGACGGCAAGGTGTCGGTTGCACCGCGCACCCAGGAGAGCCCG
>DASYBP010000274.1:0-1801 GCA_036500715.1 Rhodopila sp. | reverse complement strand
CCCGGACCCCGCCATGACCCTGGTCGAAATTCTCAGATCGTCGATACACCTGTGTATGTTCGATCAGTACGGCACCGTCGTCGACATGCAGGGCGGTTTGCGCGACTTCGCGGCTCCATTCCTCAAAGCGAAAGGCTGGGCCGGCGACCCCAACGCCTTCGTAACGTGGTGGCGCCGCACCCACTTCGAAAACTCGATGATCGACGCCCTGCTGGGACGCGACCACACGCCCTACCGCGAGATCGGCCATCTGTCGGTTCGTCAGGTCATGGACCGCGCCGGCATCGCCCACACGGATGACGAAGTCCGAACACTCGTCGCCGCTATCGAGCGCCTTCGGTGCTTCCCTGAAGTCCCTGAAGCGCTGGCCCGGCTGCATCGAAGCTATAAATTGGTTGTCCTGTCGAACGGCGATCCCGACATGCTGGAGGCTGCCAGGGCGCATCACGGAATCCCCTTCGACGCCGTAATCTCTGTTGCCGAGGCCAACGCCTTCAAGCCGCACCGCGCCACGTACCAAATGGCCGCCCGCAAAATGGGCGTGGCGATGGACAATATCCTGTTCGTTGCCAACCACGAATTCGACTGTGTCGGCGCCAAAGCCGCTGGTATGCGCACAGTCTTCGTCGACCGCCGTCGCCGCCCCTTCGCCCGCTGGCCGTATCAGCCTGACCTGATCGTCGCAAGTATGACGGAGCTTGCTGACCTCATGGCCTGATCCGACGCCAGCCCTCCGCACCCAGCTCCATTGACGAGCCGCCCGCGCCGAAACGAGGATGCCAACGACCAAGCCCGGGTTCCCGACCCGTCCGACGGCTTCCACATCATGTTGAGGGGATAAACGCTGTGAACACCGACCTGTTCGAGATCATCCGGACCACCCGCTCGATGCGGCGCCTCAAGCCGGATCCGGTGCCCGTCGAACTGATCCGGCAAATTCTCGAGGCCGGTACCGCGGCCCCTAGTGGCGGCAACATGCAGACCTGGCGCTTTCTGGTGATCCGCGATCCCGCGATCAAGGCAAACGTCGCGCAATGGTACCGCCGCGGCTGGCACGAGATCGTCGAACCGCGCTACCGCGCCGGCACGCCGGCTCCGGGGTCGTCCCCCGAGCGCTTCGACCGGATGCTGGCAGCCGCCCAACATCTGGCCGACCATCTGCATGAGGCACCCGTGTGGATCGTCCCTTGCCTACAGGGCGGCACTCACACCCGCACCTCCGGCTCCTCGATCTACCCCGCGGTGCAGAACATGCTGCTGGCAGCACGTGCGCTGGGACTGGGCGCGACATTGACGACGCTGTATTTGCTGTTCGAACAGGACGCCGAGGCCGCCCTCGGTCTTCCCCCGGATGCCCACTCCTACGCGATCCTGCCGATCGGCTACCCGCTCGGCCGCTTCGGCCCGGTCGTCCGCACCGCGCTACAGGACGTGGCGTTCGCCGACCGCTGGGGTGAGCCGTGGACTGATCGCTAGTGTCCGATCGCGGTGAAGCGTGAGTCGCGCAGCGATCACGATTGCCGCGTGAATCGGCCACTTCAGACAAAGTGCGACGTATCGCGCTTCTCTGGTCCGCGATAGTAGTACCTCTGCACATAGGTTTTGACGGATTGAATGGCGCTGCCGCTTGTTTGACGACCACCTTTCAGTCCGGGGGGAGGCGCTGCGGGGAGCCGGTTCCCACCCTGATCGGTGGGGTTGGCGATGCCAGGGGCTGTCTGGCATCGTATTTAGACTGCGCTTCCCTTACCTGCTCGCGGTTTGCATTGGCCCATTCGACCAACCCCTGCGTCGGGCGCCG
>DASYBP010000273.1:0-1699 GCA_036500715.1 Rhodopila sp. | reverse complement strand
CGGTCCTGCAGCTTCCGCCTGGCTCCAGCCTGCAACGCACGGAGCAGGTGGTGAAGCGGGCGGTCGACATCATGCTGAAGACACCGGGTGTTGAGCATGTTGCCCCCTTTGCCGGGCTCGATGCGACCACGTTCACCGTCGCATCCAATTCAGGAACGATCTTCTCGGGGCTGCCATCGCTGTATAATCACAACATCCGAGGGATTACGGCGAACTCGGTGCTGGCCGATCTGCGCAAGCGGCTATCGGTGATCCAGGACGCTTATGTGCTGACGATCCCGCCGCCACCCGTGCAGGGGCTCGGCAGTTCGGGCGGATTCAAGATGATGCTGGAGGATCGAGGGGGCCTTGGCACGCGGGCGCTTGTCAAAGCCGCCAACACGCTCGTGGCCGCGGCGAACAAGGACCCCAGCTTCGCCGGTGTATTTACGCTGATCAATGCAGGGTCGCCCTCGGTCTATGCCGACATCGATCGGGTGAAGGCCGAGAAGGTCGGGCTGACACCGACCGACGTGTTCAACACGCTACAGGTCTATCTTGGCTCGCAATACGTCAACGACTTCAATTTCCTGGGGCGCACGTATGAGGTGATCGTGCAGGCAGACGCGCGTTTCCGTCGCGATAGCCAGGATCTGATGGGACTGAGGGCGCGTAATACTGCCGGTGAGATGGTGCCCATCGGGACGGTTGCGCGATTGAAGGACACGACGATTCCGTATCGCGTGCCGCGCTATAATCTTTATCCCGCTGCCGAGGTGCAGGGCGTTGCGGCGCCGGGCGTTGCTACAGGCACCGCGCTGCACAGGATGGAGGCGTTGGCGGCAACTGTGCTGCCTCCCGGCATTGGCTACGAGTGGACCGAAATCGCGTACCAGCAGGAACAGAAGGGTACGCCGACGATGCTCGTGTTCGGCGCTGCTGCGTTGTTCGTGTTCCTGGTACTCGCGGGGTATTACGAGAGCTGGAAGCTGCCACTGGCGATCGTATTGATCGTACCCATGTGCCTGCTTGCCTCGGTCACCGGGTTGATGTTCCGCGGGATGCCGATAGACATCCTGGCGCAGATCGGTTTCGTGGTGCTGGTCGGTCTGGCGGCGAAGAATGCCATCCTGATCGTCGAATTCGCGCATCAGGCGCAGGATGCCGGCAGCACGGCGGCGGAGGCAGCGGTCAGTGCCGCCCGCCGCCGGTTGCGGCCGATCTTGATGACCTCGCTCGCGTTCATTCTTGGCGTCGCGCCGCTGGTGGTGGCAACGGGCGCGGGGGCCGAGATGCGCCAATCGCTGGGCACCGCGGTGTTCGGCGGCATGCTCGGCGTGACTGGATTCGGTCTCATCTTCACGCCAGCCTTCTATACGTTGGTGCAGCGAACCGGCGAGATCCTCGGCCGAACCTCGACTACTTTGAGTGGGCCACAAAAGCGGAAGCACCAGCGCCCAGACGCCAAAGCGGCGACGGCGCGGGCACCAGCGGGGCATTGAGGGTGAGGAGAGTGACGTAATCGGAGACCGTCCCTAGACTTGGGTCAGGCCCAGGAAGTCGAAGCCGGTCCCATCTGTTGCTGGATGGCGCGCGCCAAGGCTGAGAATGCTGAGCGCAAGGCAACCCGTCGACAGCATCTAACGGCGACGGCACCAGTGGTCGCCAAATGGGGTTCTGTCGCAAATTTTCGGTTGGCTGCGCGTTGGCATAGGATCGG
>DASYBP010000272.1:0-13263 GCA_036500715.1 Rhodopila sp. | reverse complement strand
GCCGAGCCGGTGAAGCCGCCGCCCGATACCCCTGAAACGGCCGCGACGCCGGACAAAGCCGCCGCGTCAGCCAAACCACCCGACAACACCACCCAGTAACCGCCTCACCACGGATCGGGCGCTACGGATCAGGCGGGCCCTTCAGTTCGACGACATTGCCCTCGGGGTCGGCAACATAGATCGACGGCCCCTGCCCCTCGGCGCCATACCGCGACGCCACCGGCGCCGGATCGGCACCATGGGCACGCAAATGGGCAATGATCGCGTCGGCGTCGAACGGATCCACCCGCAGACAGAAATGATCCAGGTTGCGCCCCTCGGCCCCCGCTGCCGCTCCGCCTTTCGAACCCAGCTTCCCGTCCACCGGCACCAGGTCGATCAGCGCGCCACCGGCCCGGAGCTGATAAAGCCCCAGATCTTCCTGCACTTTCTCCACCGGACAGCCCAGCACATCGGTGTAGAACGCCATCATCGTCCGCAGGTCCGTCACCCGAAGCACCAGGTGATCCAGGTGCCTGATCGTCAGCATCGCTTCGCCCTTTCAATCCGCCTGGCCACGCCGCACAATAGCATCATGTCCCGACGCTCCGTGGAAGTCACGACGGACCTGTTGCTGCGCGCCTATCGCCACGGACTCTTTCCGATGGCGGAAGGTCGTACCGGCGACAAGCTGTTCTGGCTCGATCCCATCAAACGCGGAATCATTCCGCTGGACGGGTTTCACCTGTCTCGCCGCCTGCTGCGCACCGTGCTGTCCGGCGGGTTTGCCGTCACCGCCGACCGCAACTTCGCCGGCACCATCGCCGGCTGCGCGACCCCGGTTCCCGACCGCGCCGACACCTGGATCAATCCGCAGATCGAGCGTTTGTTCACCGAACTGTTCCGCATGGGCTACGCCCATTCGGTCGAGACCTGGCAGGGCGGCACGCTGGTCGGCGGTTTGTACGGCGTTGCCCTCGGCGGCGCCTTTTTCGGCGAGAGCATGTTCAGCTTCGCCCGCGACGCCTCTAAGGTCGCCCTGGCGCACCTGGTCGCGCGTCTACGCCTGGGCGGGTTCACGCTGCTGGATACCCAGTTCGTAACCGGGCATCTGGCACAGTTCGGCGCCGAGGAAATTCCCCGCGATCTCTACAAGCGGCTCCTAACCGCCGCGGTGGACCAGCCGGCGCTGTGGCTGAGCGATCCGGACCAGGACGACCTGCAAGCTGATTTCAGGCGGCTGGCCGGGCGGACCTGACGATCTCTTGCCCGGCCTCCACCTGTCTAGTGTCCGGTCACCGTAAAGCCTGAGTCGCGAAGCGATCACGATTTCCACGTGAATCGGCCCCTTCAAACAAAGTGCGACGTATCGCGCTTGTCTTATGCGCGAGACGAGGAACGCAATCAGCGGCGGCCCGATCGTGCCGGAACCTCAGGCGGCCTGCTCTTGCCGCAGGCTCGCGTAGAACGCCGTTTCGAAATCCATGTAGCCGACGAACGACACCGGGTCGCCGAACGGCAGGATCTGTGTCGCCCAGAAGCCGCCAAAGCCGTTCCGCCGGTCGATCCAGTAGAACAGGTTCGCCAGTCCCGCCCACCCCAGCGCGCCTGCGGGCCGCCCGGTGGGCGCCTGCTCGTCGTTGACCATGAACGTGAACGCCCAGGACTTCGACAGGCCGGGGAAGAACTCGGCGTCGTTGGACAGCGACGGAATCACCCCCCGCAGCACGGTGATCTTCTTGTCGCCAAGCTGGTTCTTCTCCGCCATCCGCATCGTATCAGCCCGCAACACGCGCCCGTGCTCGCCAGCGCCGTCGTTGAGCCACATGCGGATGAATCGCATGTAGTCGCCCACCGTGCTGTAAAGCCCGTGGCCGCCCATGTGCACCTCGGGTGCGGCCGGCAGTTCGAAATCCATCGGCGCCAGCGAGCCGTCGGCGTTGCGCGCGTGCATCCCGGCAACCTTCTGGCGTATCGCGTCGGTGATCTCGAACGTCGTTTCCCGCATGCCGAGGGGTTCGAAGATGCGGGTCTTGAACACCTCGCCAAGCCGCTTGCCGGTAATCGCCTCGACCACCTGGCCGCACCAGTCGAGGTTGCTGCCGTATTCCCACCGCTCGCCCGGATCGAACAGCAGCGGTGTCATCAGCGCCGCCTTCGACGACGTGATAACGCTCGGCTGCCCCTTCTCCTGAGCCAGCCGATTGTAGTTCTCGTTGAAGAAGTCATAGCCCAGGCCGGCGGTGTGCAGCATCAGCATGCGGGTGGTGACGTCGCGCTTGGGCGCTCGCAGCTTCGGCTCGCCATGCTGGTCGAACCCCTCGATCACCTGCAGCTTGCCGATGTCGGGGACATAGGTCTTCGCCGGCGCGTCGAGGTCGAGCTTGCCTTCCTCGACCAGTTGCAGGATTGCCGTGCCGGTGATCGCCTTGGTGGTCGAGAAGATCGCGAACACCGTATCTGTCGTCATGTCGGCGTCGCGGTCCATCCGCCGCTTGCCGGCGGCGCCTTCGTAGATATTGCGCTGGCGGTCGGTGACCATCGCGACCACGCCCGGCACCCGCGGATCGGACGTTACGACGCGGCGCAGCACGGCATCGGCTGCCGCCTTGAAGTCAGTAGCCATCGATTTTTCCTCCCTGTGGACGTTACCAGAGCTAAGCGCCCCCCGCACCCGCCCAGCGGCGCATGCGACAGGAGCCGCTCTATAGTATCGACGGATTCGCCCCCCGTCATTCGGTGCATCCCTTCAGTGCATCGCGAAGCCCGCGTAGCTCTTCGCGGCCACCTCGTCGCACTTCTGGCGATAGGTTCCGACGCCGCCGATGTAGGACAGCAGCCGCCGAGGCTTACCCTGGACGTTCGAACCCATATACCAGGACTGGGTCTTCGTGACGATCGTCGCGGCGGCAGTCTTTTCGTGGTGCTCGATCCACTGATCCTCGGCCTCCTTGGTGGGCTCGCAGACCCTCAGGTCGTGGTCACGCATGTAGCTGATGCAGGCGCTGATCCACTCGGCCTGCTGCTGCAGGCAGGTCGTCATGTTGCACAACGCCGCGGACGGCGCGAGCGGTGCCGCGGTCGTGAACAGGTTGGGGTAGCCGCACACCTGCAAGCCCATGGTGGTGCGGATGTCGCGCCCCCAATCGTCCTTCAGCGAACGGCCACCGCGACCGCGAATGTTGATGCGCGTCAAGGCGCCCGTCCCCGCATCGAACCCTGTGGCGAGAATGAGGATGTCCAGCCTGTGCTCGGTGCCATCCGACAGCTTGATGCCATCCGGCGTGACGCATGCGATGGGATTGTCCTTGACGCTGACGAGCTCGACGTTGGGCCGATGGAACGCCTCCAGGTAGCCCATCTCCAGCGGAACGCGATGAGTGCCGAAACCGTAGTCCTTCGGGATCAGAATATCACACAGCCGGGGGTCCTTCAGCCTTTCGCGCATCTTCTCGCGGACGAACTCGGAAACCTCCTCGCTGACCGCTTCGTCGAAGAATATCTCCGCGAACGACGCGAGCCACAGCTTCAGCGAGCCGTCTTCCCAGATGCCCTCAAGGACCTGGCGGCGTTGCTGCGGCGTCAGATCGGCCCAGCGATTCTCAAAATCGTACTCAAAGCCGCTGAAGGTGCGCGGCAGGTGCTCAGCAAGCCAGTTGAACCTCGACTTGTACGCCTCCTGGTCAGCGGCAGCGTATTTCGGATTCTTCATCGGCAGGATGTACTGGGGCGTGCGCATGAACACCGTCAGATGACCGACCTTGTCGGCAATCGTCTGGATCACCTGGATCCCGGTGGCGCCGTTGCCGACGATGCCGACCCGCTTGCCGGCGAGGTCGATCGGCTGCCTCGGCCACCGTGCGGTGTGAAACAACTGGCCCTTGAACGTCTCCTGCCCGGGGAAGAGCGCCGACAGCGGTGCCGAGAGCATGCCGCAGCAGGTGATCAGGAACTGCGCGTCAATGACCTGGCCCTTGTCGGTCGTGATGGTCCAGCGCCCCGTCGTTTCGTTGAACTGCGCGCTCTTGATCGTAGTATTGAATTGGATGTCCTTGCGCAGGTCGAGGCGGTCGGCGACGTATTGCATCCAGCGCTCGATTTCCGGCTGGCCGGGGAACCGTTCGCTCCAGCTCCACCCCTTGTACAGCTCTTCGGAGAAGAGGTACTGGTAGATATAGGCCTGCGAATCAAAGCGGGCGCCGGGATATCGGTTCCAGTACCAGGTTCCGCCGACATCGGATGCGGTGTCGAATGCCTTTACCGCCAGTCCTTGCTTGCGCAACAGATCCAGTTGGTAAAGCCCGGCGACGCCGGTGCCGATCACCGCGGCGTCGAGCCTCAGCAGCGCGTCTGCGCCGTTCCTTGTCTTTTCGACTGTTACTACGTCTGCCATCGTCTCACTTCCCGTTGGTTGTCCGATCGTTGCATCTGCGCCGGGCCGAGATGCGGTCCCGCGTGCAAGCGGCTTAAACCAAAGGAGGTCAGTCGCGGTCTTGAACGGCGGCCCAGTTTTTATTGTTCAGACTTGCTGAACAGACGCATCGGCCGCTTACTGGCGTCCGATCGCGGTGAAACGAGAAGCGCTCACGCTGTCCGCGTGAATCGGCTGCGTCAAACAAACTGCGACGTATTGCGCTTCTCTGATGCGCGATACTTGGCCGGGGGCGGTCAGCCGGTCACAGTCCTGCGGTATTCCGCCGGCGTGACATTCAGCAGGCGTCGAAACAGCCGGGTCATGTGGCTCTGGTCCGAGAAGCCGCTGTTGGCGGCGACCATTTTGAGCGGAATATCCGCCCGCGCCAGTTGGTGCTTGGCGTGCTCGATGCGCCTGCGCATGACGTAGGCATGCGGTGGGCAGCCGAATTCGGTGCTGAATTTCCGCGTGAAATAGAACACGCTGAGCTGCACAACCCCCGCAAGTTCCGCCAGCGAGATGTTCTGGTCCAGGTTCTCGTCGATATATTCATTGAGCAGCCGGCACTGCGCGCGCGACAGCCCGCCGCAGGAACTTGGTTCCCGGAAGATAACGTCCGCGTAGTGGCGAAGTATGTGGATGCAGGCGTGGTTCCTGAGAGACTCCACGTAAAGCCGGCCCCCAAGCCCGACCTGCTGTGCTTCCCGCCGGAGCGAGGCGGCGATGGCGGAAAGGACGGGATCGTCGGCCCGCAGGACGTCGAACAGCTCTACATCACGGATGTGCCGGTCGTAGGCTTCCGCGGCGACGTCCACCACCGCCGTCGGCGACAGATAGAGATGCGTCACCTCGATGTCGTCGCTCCACCGCCAATGGGATTCTGCCGCATGCGTCAGCAGCGAGACGCTGCCTGGGGCAACCGGCTCTTTCCGCCAGTCGCCCGTGCACCGCCGGTTCATCGGCGTCGCGCCTTCCTTGTAGCTGACGATCATGTAGTCGTGCATGCCCGGGATCGGCACATCCAAGGCGGTATAGCGATAGCCGCGAACACGCACCCCGTCCCACCCTAGCGGGGCGCTGTCCACGGTGGTTTCTCCGGGAACCCACCGCGGCAGCTCGTCGGGCGTGATCAAGTCGCTCATTTGCTTTTCTTCTTTGTGTTTCCTCCCGCACCAACGCGGTCCGCCCCATGCCAGGCTTCAACGCGAATAGCCCGCCACGTCAGCAACGGGGATCGCAGCAAGACGGCGGGTCGAAGCCATGGTTCGGATAGCGCCCCTGCTTCGAGGGTTTATCCACCCGTCTTTATTTATCCACCAGCCTTTATACAGCACCGCTCGCACATTGCCAGACATCGCGCGATCGCCCACGCTGGCTTGCATGTACGTCCCCGGCGCGAACTTCGGGCGACGCAGCGTCCACAAACCCGGCGACCATTGCCGAAACCTAGCTAGCCGGAACGAAAAACCTGCCACCGCGCCGCAGCGGTGGCCGCTCCGCACAGGCCCCCAGATACAGCGCGGCGGCGGAGCACATCAGCATCACCGTCTCCGCTGCTTCCTCGAGCCCCGCCGCATGCAGACGTGCCAGGCAGGACAGCAGCATCAGTAGCGCGACCGCTCGGTGCGGCCGCATCGCGGGTCGGAGCGGATTGGCATGCCTGCACCCGGCGCGGCGGAACAGAACCCGCAGACTGGCCAGTGCAACCAGACCCAACAGCGCCAGGGTCAGGCGCAAGAACGCCGGGCCAGCGTCCCACGCCGAAACCACGTCCGCCAGTCTCGGCGCCCGTGAAACGATCCATGCCACGGAGGCACCGTCAACGCAGCAACACGCCGCCGCGCTCCGGCTCAGTCCGCTCCACAGCGCAATGAAATCGGCGGCCGGCTGAAACATTCGCTCGATCAGCACATCGTCCAGCAACGCAAAGGTGTTCCGCATACCAGGGCACTTTCACGAGAACGTGACCCTAGAGAGGATTCCGCCGCCAGAAGTCAAGCAATTCAGAACAGATTCATCGTCACACCGAGTGAGGCGGCGGCAGCCGCCGCCCCGATCACACCCGCGCCGTAGGTCATGCTGCGAATGCGCGTCACCACCGAAACCGAAGCCAGAACAATAGCGATTTCCAGCGCTCCGGTCGCAAACTCATAGTTGTGGTAGCGGTGCACGGCTTCGTCCCGTTCGACCTCGAGGGCCTTGGCCGCCGCCGCCAGCTGTTTCATGCCCTCCCCGCCATCAGGATCGTCGCGCATGCGTGCGCTATACGCCTGCGCCTCCTTGATCCGCGCCTGAATCGCCGGGTCTGCCGCATTCGGCAGGCTCGCCAGCAAATCGGCCTCCGAGGTTCGCACCACGGCGCGAAGGTTCTTCGCCTGATAGAACGCCCAGTCGTTCGAAAGCGAGACATGGTGGGTCAGATAGGCGTTCTGTGCCGCCTTGCCGCCGATCCCGGTCATTGCCAGCACCGCGGCGAGCACCGAGACCAGCACCGCCACGCTCCGCGCCCAGGGATCGGCGTGGGACGCATGTTCCTCGATCGTCTCATGCGCCCGTTCCATCGATTCGCTCACCTTGGCTTCTCCCGTTGGTTCCCCGCCCGCTTGCTCATAGATGGTGGATGACACCAGATGAAGCTCCTCGACGGCATGCGCATCTCTCCATCCCCAACGTCCCCATGTGGTGTGACGGCGGCGGAAACCTCCTATATGCTGGCATAATCGACAGGGAGACAGTCAGCCATGAGCGGGTCACAGGAAACAGCCACGTTGGGCGGCGGATGCTTCTGGTGCCTGGAAGCGGTCTTCAAGGACCTCCGCGGCGTAACGTCGGTGATGTCCGGCTATGCCGGCGGTCATGTGGCGAACCCCAGCTACCAGGCGGTCTGCACCGGCCGGACCGGGCACGCCGAGGTCGTGCAGGTGAAATTTGACCCCAGCCAGTTGTCCTTCGGCGACCTGCTGCGGGTTTTCTTCACTATCCACGACCCAACGACCCAGGATCGCCAAGGCAATGACGTCGGCCCACAGTATCGCTCGATCATTCTGACCCACTCGGACGCCCAGGCCGAGACGGCCGAAGCAATCATCCAGGAAATCACCGACGCGAAGCTCTGGCCGAACGAGGTGGTTACGCAAATCGAGCCGCTGGCCGCGTTCTACGAGGCCGAACCCGAACATCACGATTATTTCGCACGCAATCCGTTCAGCGGTTACTGTCAGGTCGTCGTGGCGCCCAAGGTGGTTAAATTCCGCAAGCAATTCGCCGACCGCCTGAAGCGCGAGGCCGCGGAATAACCCCTCGCCCGGTGCTATAATCGGTCGACGATCCGGAATTGGTCGACGATCGGGCTTTCAGCCGCCGGAGAACAGCCGGAACAGGCCGCCGGAGAGGACAATGGTCGCCGGCAGCGTCGCAACCCAGGCAATAACGATCTGCCAGACCACCCCGCGCTGGACGCCGGCGCCGGATCCCGCCATCGTCCCGGCGACGCCGGAGGCGATGATGTGGGTCGTGCTCACCGGCAAGCCGGAGAATCCGGCCGTACCGATCAGCACGCCGCCGACGAGCTCCGCCGAAGCCCCCTGCGCCGGGGTCAGATGGCGTTTGCCGATCCGCTCGCCGATCGTCGTGACAATGCGCCGGTAACCGATCATCGTGCCAATTCCCAGGCACACCGCGCTCATCAGCCGCACCCAGTTTGGCGCATACTCAACGGCGCTATGCAGTGTTTCATGCAGCCGCTTCGCCGCCGCCTGTTCGTCTGCACTGGCGGCCTGTTCTCCCACGCGCTCTTCAGTTCCGCATTCACGTGATAAATTGCATCGCGCAGTCCGGGGCGGGCAGCATCGGGCACATCCGCCATCGCCCCGACGCCCCGCAGATCTTCGGCGATCCGACCGGCATCGTCCACCGCCAGCGCCTTTTCGTCGTCGCCGTATTTCTGGATCAGCGGCACCGACTGGCGCGCCGCGCTGACGATGGCCGGCACTCTGCCGTCCGCGACCTCCGGGTTCAGGCAAAACGCCGCCGGCATGATGCCGATGATCGTCAGCATGATCGGGCCGATGCTCTTCTGCCCGTCGTTTGAGCCATGCGCGAAGCTAACGCCGGAGCAGGTCAGGACCAGCAGGCCGCGAACCCACCAGGGCGGCGGACGCCCCTCGGTCGGCTCGAACAATCGCTCATCGCGGATCACCGCCTGCAGGATGCGGAACAGCGCCCCGGCCAGACAAAACCCCAGCAACGGCGAGAAGAACAACGCGCGCAGCACCGACCAGACCTGCGACCAGTCGACCCCTTCGCCCAAGCCGCGCGACGCCGTAATGGAATTGACAATGCTGACCCCCAGCAGGGAGCCGATGATGGCGTGGGAACTCGAGCAGGGGATTCCCAGCCACCAGGTGGCCACGTTCCAGATCAACGCCGCCAGGAACAGCGCCAATAGCATCGCGATCGCCGGATTGCCGTTGGGCGGAGTCAGAACATCCGGCGGCAGCAACTCCACCAAGGTGAAGGCGACCGATACCGCCCAGCACAACGCCCATGAAGTTCAACACGCCGGATAGCACGACCGCCTGCACGGGTTTCAGACTGTGCGTGTAGATAACGGTCGCCACAGCGTTCGCCGTGTCGTGGAACCCATTCGAGAACTCGAATGCCAGTACCAGAACGAAGCAAAGCACCAGAACCGCGAGCGCAACGGGAGACGCAGGAGGAACCCCAGCAAGCATCCCGCCGCAACGATCAGAACGGTCCGCGGTGCCGCTTTCATCGCAAGTTCATGCCCCCCGCGAAAAAATCCTTAGAGTCCGATCGCGGTGAAGCATAAGTCGCGAAGCGATCACGATTGCCACCTGGATCGGCCGCTTCAAACAAAGCGCGACGTATCGCGCTTCGCCGACGCGCGATCCTCGCCAGTCGGCAGCGACGGGACCCACCGATCCTGGACCTGGCATCACACCGCCCGCTGCGGCGACGCAGTGGCCCCGCCGCAACGCCCAGCTTCATTCTGGCCAGAAAACCGGCCAGGCGTTCTTGACACCTGGTCCCCC
Organism: Rhodopila sp.; assembly: GCA_036500715.1. Lineage (GTDB taxonomy): Bacteria > Pseudomonadota > Alphaproteobacteria > Acetobacterales > Acetobacteraceae > Rhodopila. Next base: position 3,816 of record DASYBP010000272.1, on the reverse strand, counting down.
CGTCGCTAGCAAACCCTCGCTTTCCGGCACGTAATGTGGCCAGGAGCGATCATGAGCCAGGATACCGGCGGCCCAGACCCTTCGTCCGAGAACCCCTCGTTCGCAGCGCGTCTGAGCGCCGCCCGAAGCAAGCAGGGTCTCGACGCCCCGCCGAAGCGACCCTTGAGCGATCAAGACCAGCTCGGTGGTTCACCGTGGGGCATCGGCGCGCGGGTTGGGGTAGAGCTGGTTTCGGCCCTTGTCGTGGCAGTCGCCATCGGTTACGGGCTGGACCACGTTTTCCACACCACCCCGATCCTGACGGCGGTGTTCGTCCCCCTGGGGGGGGCAGCGGGCATAGCGAACCTTTGGCGTGTGTTCGCGCCAAAAAGGACTGACAGAGGATAGGGCAGAGGACAGGAGCGTACAGCGTGGCGGCCGAGGGTTCGAACAGCATCGACGCGCTGGGACAGTTCCAGCTCCATCCGGCCCTGGGCCCCATCGGCGCATCGGTCAACTTCACCCAGTCGAATCTGATGATGGTCGTCGCCGGCGTGCTGATCCTCGGGCTGCTGTGGATCGGCATGAAGCCGCGGGCGATGGTGCCAGGCCGCCTGCAGGCGACCGCGGAGCTCGGCTACGATTTCATCATGTCGATGTGCATCGACACCATTGGCCCCGAAGGCCGTAAATTCTTCCCCTTTGTATTCACCCTGTTTTTCTTCATCCTGTTCGGCAACGTGCTGGGCGTCTTCCCGCTGTTTTTCACCTTCACCAGCCACATCATGGTGACCCTGGCATTGACCCTGTTGGTGTTCATACTGTCGACAGTGGTTGCGTTCAGGGAACACGGGCTGCACTTCTTCAGCTATTTCCTGCCACAGGGCATTCCCATAGCGCTGTCGCCGCTGCTGGTGGTGATCGAGGTGATTTCCTATTTCTCGCGCATCATCTCCCTGTCGGTTCGGCTTTTCGCCAACATGATGGCGGGTCATGTGATGCTGGAGGTGTTTGGTGCCTTCATCATCATGCTGGGCGGTTTCGGGCTGCTGGGCTACCTCCCGGCCGCCCTCACGCTCGGGCTCAACACCATCCTGATCGGGTTCGAATTGCTGGTAGCGGTTTTGCAGGCGTACGTGTTTGCGATCCTGACCTGCATCTACCTTCACGACGCCGTTCACCTGCACTGACACTCACTCTACACTCGTAACCAAACGCGCCCACGTGTTGGCCCGCGCCCGGATACACGAAAGGAAATCGGAATATGGATCTCGCTTCCGCCAAGATGGTTGGTGCCGGCCTTGCGGTCATCGCTCTTGCCGGCGTCGGCGTCGGTATCGGACAGATCTTCGGGTCGCTCGTCACCAGCGTCGCCCGCAACCCGGCTGCCCGCGACCGCGTCTTTGGCCTGGCCATCCTGGGCTTCGCGTTGACCGAGGCGGTCGCGCTGTACGCCCTCGTTATCGCCTTCATCATTCTGTTCGTCTGAGAGGCGGGCGCACCTGCGCGCTCGACGCGACGCCATGACGCTCCGCAGCCGGCTTGTATCGCTTAGGCTTGTGTTGCTTTTGGGGGCGGGGTTTGCGGCCTTGCTGATGGTGCCCGCGGCAGCGACCGCCGAGGGCATGCCCCAACTGGACTTCAAAACCCCACTGACCCTCAGTCAGGTTGTCTGGGGCGCAATCATTTTTGTCGTGCTCTACGTCCTGCTGTCCCGCAGCGGCCTGCCATTGGTTGCCTCCGTCCTTGAGGAGCGGGCAACGAAGATCGCCGGGGATCTGGAGGAGGCCCGATCCGCCAAGGCCAGCGCCGATGCCGGCATGGAAGAAGCCGAGCAGGCCACCGCCAAGGCGCGCGCCGAATCCCAGGCGGCGATCAACGCCGCTCTGGAGGAGGCGAAGCGAGCCGCGGCAACGCACGCGGAGGCGATGAACGCCCGATTGGAAAAGCAGCTACAGGAGTCGGAAGCACAGATCGCGCGGGCCCGTGCCTCCGCCATGAGTGCGCTGCGCCAGATAGCGTCTGAAACGGCAGCGACCGTTGTGACCCGTCTCGCCGGGGCAGCGCCCGATCCAAGGCGCCTGGACGGTGCCATCGATGCGGCCTTGGCCGCCCGCGGCATCCCCAGCGGGATCCGTTGACCATGCGCGACAGGACTAGTGTCCGATCGCGGTGAAGCGTGAGCGGCGAAGCGCTCACGCTTGCCGCGTGAATCGGCCACTTCAACCAAAGTGCGAGTATCGCGCTTCTCTGATGCGCGATACGGCGCGCACGCAACTTTAACAGGAACCGATCAGGATGCCGCCCGAGGAAAGCCTCTTCGCCAATCCCAAGACATGGATCGTCATCGCCTTTATCCTGTTCTTCGTCCTGTTCGGAAAACGACTGTGGGGTGCGTTGGCTGAGATGCTCGACGCGCGCGCCGCCAGCGTGAAGGCGGAGCTGGAAGAAGCCGCCAGGCTGCGCCGTGAAGCCGCCGCCATGCTGCGCGATGCCGAAAAGCAGCGTGCCGACGCGCTTGCCGACGCCAAGGCTTTGATCGAGGGTGCCCGCGCCGAGGCCGCCCGGCTTGGCGCCGCCGCCACGGCCGAAGCCGAGGCATCGGCCAAGCGCCGCGAGCAGATGGCGGTTGACCGGATCGCCGCCGCCGAGAAAGCCGCGGTCGATGAAGTCCGCCTCACCGCCGCCGAGGTCGCCACCGCCGCCGCCCGTCAGGTGCTGGCCGAAGGCTTGAGCGCGGACGCCGGTGCACAGTTGATCGATCAGGCGATCAACCAGCTTCCCGCCGCATTGGCCGCCCGTCGCGCGGCGTAGGCTAGACTACTACCGGACCAGGCTGGCGCGGTTCGACTCGCAGTGAGACGCGTCAGGGCTCGTTTCGAAGTTCGACGCGCCGCACAACGGACAGATGAGGGTCAACGATACCAAGAGTCGCCAGTCTAGCGTCACAGCGCTCCACTGCTTTGGCTGCTGTCCCATGGCGGCCACTCCTGGCGCAGTTTGAACTCCGGATTTTGTTTTGGATTTACTCAGTCTTTGTCATCGTCTTCGGCGACGGCGCCCGTGCTCTTATTCACGGCCAGTTTTTCGGTCTTGCCATCCTTGGTGGCGGTCACATCGATATGGGACTTGGCGTGCTCGGTGATCTTGACATTGGAGTAACCCTCGGACTGCAGCTTCTGCTGAATCTGAGCATCGGTCATCGGCGTTTGGGCAAAGCCCAAGCCCGGCACGCCGGCGAGCAGAATTGCGCCGAATGCAAACGCAGAAAGTCTCATTGTCTCACTCTCCTTTGATCGCGGAGCCCGAGATCGGCTCGCAAGCGATTTATCGCCGGCGCTGTTTAAGACAGTATTATGCCGGCGATGTTTTTTCCCGCGGACCTCGTCACCTGTTCGCGAAGGCAGAGGCCCTTGCTGAACGGCTTGTGAGCGAACCCGTAACAAGTGAACGCCAATCGTAGGCCTCACGCGCGCCGGAACTCCAGGGTGAAAACGGCGCCGCCGCCCGCGGCATCGCCCACCGCTACCCGGCCGCCATGGGCGCGCGCGATCTCGGCAACGATGGCGAGGCCGAGACCGGCGCCGGCGTGGCGCTCCCCTGAGCCTCGCCAAAAGCGCTCGAACACGTGGCTCCTGTCTTCGGGCCTCACGCCCGGCCCGCGGTCCGCCACACTGACCGTGCCATCAGGACGCACCGTTACGGTTACTTCCGTGTCGGGCGGCGCATGCCCGACCGCGTTCTCCATGAGATTGCGTAGCGCGTCCGTCACCGCTCCGGCGTCGCCATGCACGCGGACGACTTCCTCGGGCGCTTCAAGGCCCAGGGCACAGTTCC
>DASYBP010000271.1:0-4419 GCA_036500715.1 Rhodopila sp. | reverse complement strand
AGCACAACGGCAGCGGCGGCCGCGCCGGTCAGGCCGAATGGTGGGATCAGCAGGGCCAGCATGACAAGGCGGAAAATCGCACCGGTCAGGGCGATGCCCAGGAGGCGCCCGAGGAGCGCGTGGGCACTGAGCAGATGTAGGCTCAGACGGCCGAACACCATGACGGAACAGTTGAGCGACAGTATGCGCAGCATCGGGACCGCCTGGTCCCAGCCGTGGCCGAAGGCGAGCGCGACGAGTGGTGCCGCGATCAGGGATAATCCCACGCCGGCGGGCAATATCAGCAGGGCGGCCGATCCAATCAGGCGGAGGAAGGTTTCGCCGACATCGCCCTGCTGCTGCCGGCGGCCGGCCGCGAATCCGGAAAAGGCGGCGCGACACAGGGGCTCGATCAACTCCGTTGTCGGCAGGGCGCCGACACCGGCAATCTGTTACCAGAGTGGACCGGATGCACACAGGGAATCTGGACGGAAAAGGGCGGCGCGGTCATGATGGGTCATGAGCATCATCATGTACGACCTCGCGGGAGCGGACCCGGATCTGCGATTCAGTCCCTATTGCTGGCGGACCCGCTTTGCTCTGGCGCACAAGGGAATGCCGGTGGAGACGGTGCCCTGGCGCTTTACCGAGAGCGAGGTGATCGCGTTCTCCGGGCAGGGGAAGGTGCCGGTGATCCGGGACGGCGGGACCGTGGTGAGCGACAGTTGGGCGATCGCCACCTATCTGGAGGAGCAGGTGCCGAGTCCGACGCTGTTCGGCGGCGCGACGGGGCTGGCGCATGCCGCTTTCATCAATGCCTGGGCTGACAGTGTGCTGGTCGGTGGAATCGCCCGGTTCATCCTGCGGGATCTGCTTGACATCGTTGACCCGAAGGACCGCGACTATTTCCGTTCGGCTCGCGAGGCTCGGTTTGGCAATACGCTCGAAGCGGTCCAGACGGGCCGAGAGGAGCGATTGGCGGGGTTCCGGGATTCGCTGGTGCCGGTCAGGCTGGTGCTGCGGCGGCAAAACTGGCTCGGCGGGGCAGCGCCGAGCTACGCGGATCATATCGTGGCGGGGACGCTGATGTGGCCGCGTTGTGCCAGCCGGTTTGCGTTACTTGAAGACAACGATACCGTCTCTCAGTGGTTGGGGCGGGTGCTGGATCTTTATGGTGGCCTTGGGCGCGACGCGAAGCGGGTGTGACCCCGTTACGGGTTCATTCGCCAAGGAGGTGAAGGATCAGGCTGCGTCTTTGCGGTTCAGCACGGTGTTCGAACAGGTAAATGGCTTGCCACGTGCCGAGGACCGGCGCGCCGTGCTGAACCGGAATGGAAAGGCTGGTCTGGGTCAGGGCCGCCTTGATGTGGGCGGGCATGTCGTCGGGACCCTCGGTGGTGTGGCGGTAGCGAGCGGCCTCGGGCACTGTCCGGCGGAAGAAATCCAGCAGATCGGCCTGGACGTCGGGGTCGGCATTCTCCTGGACGATCAGCGATGCTGAGGTGTGCTGGCACCAGATCGTGAGCAGCCCTGTGGCAATCGCCTGATCGGCGACCCAGGCGCGGACCGGCCGGGTGACGTCGTGGAGCGCCTGACTGGCAGTGGACACATGGAGGGTGTGGATCGCCTGTCTCATGACCATGGTTTGGGGATTGTGAGCCACCGGTGCAACGGGCTATGGACCGGGATCGTCTCGCACGTGAATGACGATGCCGCCCGTGGTGAGCAAGCGCCGCCAGCCGGGCTGTTGGTCCAGTAGCGCAACCACCACGTGGTTGGCTGGGAAGATGGTCCAGGTGATGCGATACTCGGTCAGGGCGCGGTCCAGTTCGGCACGATCGGCTGTGGCGATGCGATGATAGCGGGACAGAAACGCATCGCCGTAGAGGTCGGCGCGGCCGTCGATGAATGGCCGGACGCCGTTGAAGATCAACGGCCCGCCGAGACTGTAGTCGTTCAGCACCGGTTGGGCGCGCTGCGACGGCGGGACGGCATTGAGCACGGCGGCGAATGTGGCACCGGTGCGGTCCGGGCCGATTGGCAAGGCGATACGCAGAAGCAGTGCGCATAGGGCAATCAGTGCGGCGCCGGCCGACCGAGCGCGCCAGGGTTGGCCGAGTGGCCGGGCTGGGCCGGGGGCGAGGCTGGTGCCGAGTGGTTCGGCGAGGACCAGGACGCCAACGATGCCCACCAACTGTTCGTTGCGCGCGTGTGAGAGCGCGGCGTGGATGAGGGCGAGCAGAATGAGCAAGCGGATCGGCGGCAACCTCACCGGGCTGGTGAGGCCCAGGGCCAGGCCGCCGAGGATGATGACCTCAATCGGCGGAAAGTTGGACCAGTCTGGCGGTTGCCACTCCTTGATCCAAGTGAGGCTCTGCATGCCGATCAGGCGGATCGGAAACAGGATGCCGGCGAGGCCGTCGGGGTTGATCAAGGCGACCAGCCAGGCGGCGGCGATGAACCGCGTCCAGGCGATAAGGGCGTGCCGGCGGCCGGTGTTCTGGTCGACGAGGGCCTCGATCATGAAAGCGGCGGGCAGCAGCAGGCCGAACATGAAGCTGCCGTGAAGGTTGACCCAGATCAGCATGACGGGCAGCAGTGTCCAGGCGGGCGCGCGGCGGTCGGCTCGCGCTGTCACCAGGCCGCCGCACCACAGCGCGAGGCATGGCCAGGCGATGAGGTGCGGGCGGGCAAGCATGGACGGCGCGGCGTTCCCGAGTGCCACGATCAGGGCCAGGAGTGCATACCGATCCGGCAGGAACCGGCGCAGGTGGTGCAACAGGACCGCGGCGGTCAGCCCTGTCGCGCCTGCCGCCAATGCCATGAGGCCGGGCATTCCGCCCGCTCGTTCGGCAAGCGCCATGAGGGTTTCGGCGAGCCACTCATGGGCCGCCCAAGGGCGGTCGGCGGCGGTGAAGGAGAATGGATCGATCGCCGGGATGGCGCGGTGGTCCAGGATCCAGTCGCCGGTGCGGATCTGCCAGAGGGTGTCGCCATCATTCAGAAGCTCGGGCAGGAAGAGCAGCAGAACGAAGCTCAGGCAGCCGGCGATTATGCTGGCTGGGTCCAAGGTCGTTGGTCGCGGGGGTGCCGACGCGGCCGATGACGACACGGCCAGCGCGATCGGCGAGGTGGTCATGGCAGTCTGCTGCTATAGCGGCGCGGGCAGGCCGCGGACGGTTTAGGGGGTAATCCGGGAGGCGCCTTGGCCGCCGGGCGGCAAGTCATCGTTGGCCTGCATCGTTCGGTGGCGAAACATCGCCGACGATACGGCATTTCGCTGCCGGATCAAACCGATTTCTGGCGCCAGTGATGTGTCGGTTGGCGGGCCGCCGCTGGGCGGTTTCAGGTGAAGGTCAGCGAGGCCAGGGAGCGGGACGTGGAGCGGCGCCAGGTCGGCATCGTGGTGAAGTCTGCCGTCTGAAACGGACTGGTGACGAAATCCGGGTTTCCGGTGTCACCAGCGTGGCACCGGTCGCTGTAGCATAGATCGGCCTCGGCCCATATTTCTATGCCGCTGTCAGTTTGGGTCGCGGAGTCGGCCAGCAAGAGGTTGCGGCCTTGGGTGATCGCTTCGGCGAGCGTGGTCGCGGCAAGTTCTTCGGCTTTCGCGATGCGGCCGCGGTGGATGAGGTAGCAGCGATACATGGTATTTCCGGGTGGCCTGGATGTTTGTCGAATGCTGTCGATCCATCCAAAATCTGTGCCAGACACAGCTGAGTATCATCGTATCGTTTCGGTGCCCAAGCCACGATTTGCGCTGTTGATAACCGGCAGTAACGTGGGGGGCTCCCAACGTGCTCGCCAGATCTTACACAGTTTACTTGGCCAGGACGTTACCCGTAGGAGCGCCAGGCCGCGGGTGGTACGACGCGGCCCGCACCTCGAGTGCATATGTATGGTCGGAGATTTTTACATCGGCCCGGGGTCGGGGCAGCGTCGACGTCTCCAGGACTGGCCGGGGTTTTTGGGCTATTTCGTGAACATATCTATCTGTCGTAAATATGATTGCCGTCGGAGATTTTTACACGTGGTGTTGGTGGTTGCAGCCTGTACCACCGCCGCTCACTAGTGTCGCGCGTCAAAGAAGTGCGATAGGTCGCACTGTATTTGAAGTGGCCGATTCACGCCGCAATCGGGATCGCTTCGCGATTCACGCTTCACGGCGGTCGGACACTACTCCGCCTGCGTCGCCTTGTGGGCCAACAGGGCCATCAGCCGGCGGTCGCGCCATTCCTGCCGCACGGACTGCATGTTCGCGGGCAATTCGGTCCGCCGTGCCGCGTGCAGGCGGTCCACGAGCGCCTTATCCCAGGCCAGCGGTTTCATCTGTTCCTGCATCGTCGCGTATAGGGGACCGTAACGCTCACAGTAGTCCGCCAGACCGCCAGGGGCGTTGAGGTCGATCGTTTCCAGTGGGCCCATGAAGCTCCAGCGCAG
>DASYBP010000270.1:0-1793 GCA_036500715.1 Rhodopila sp. | reverse complement strand
GAAATTTGAGATCAGCGAAATCGGCTCGCTCATTCCAGGGCTTGAGATTAGGGACGGCCGGCTGCTCCTCCAAAAAGGCAAGGACATCAGCACCCTGCCTGACACGATCGACCAAATCAACACACGCAACACCGAGCTCTGCGGTGGTCCCGGTCGTTTGGACAGGTTCCGGGAGGAACAAGCTAAGGCTGGTAGCCGGTTGAAGGTTTCATCTTTCCCGGAAACAAATTCAATCCTTGCTGTTGCTGCGGTGCTGTGAAGCTTGTGGGCAGCCGCCGACCTGTGGGCAAGGTGGGGGAAACGCAGGGCGTTTTCCCGGGCTTGTCCATAGGGGACCGCGCTTGGGCGGTCAGGCGGGCATCGGCGTAGCCGACTGTCCACAAATTCACAGCGTCCTCTCGCCATGCGTTAAGCGGCCTCTGCCGCAACCAGCGTGATGTTGCCGAAATAGGCCTCATCCGGTGTTCGCCACCCAAGCGCCTGATGCGGGCGTCGCCGGTTGTACCAGTCGAAGAATTCAGCGAGACTGCGTTTCTGCTCAAGCCCATTGGCCGCCGGGCGCAGGTAGACCCACTCGTGCTTCACCGTCCACCAGAGGCGCTCGACGAAGATGTTGTCGTGGCAGCGTCCGCGTCCATCCATGCTGATCTCGATCCCATGATCCAGTAGCACCCGCGTGAACGCCTCGCTGGTGAACTGAGAACCCTGATCGCTATTGAAGATTCCAGGCCTGCCGTACCGGGCAAGCGCTTCACCGAGTGCCTCGACGCAGAACCCGGCCGTCAGCGTATTCGACAGACGCCATGACAAAACCCGCCTGGTCGCCCAATCGATGATCGCCACCATATACAGAAACCCACGGCGCATCGGAATGTATGTGATGTCCGTCGCCCACACCTGGTTCGGCTGGTCGATCTTCTTGTCGCGCAGCAGATACGGGTAGATCTTGTGCTCAGGATGCGGCTTGCTGGTGTTCCGCTTCGGCCTGATCGCCGAGAGCCCCATCTTGCGCATCAGCCGTCGGATGCGCCGGCGTCCGACCAAGATCCCCTCGCGCAACAGCGCCACCCGCAGCCGCCGGCTGCCATACACCGGATGCTCGGTGAAAATCCGGTCGAGCCGGTTCAGCAGATCGAGTTCCTCCGCAGAGGTCGGCCGAGGCTGGTAATAGAAGCTGCTGCGCGCGATCCCGAGCAGCGAACATTGCCGGTTGACGGACAGCCCCGCGTTCGGCGCGATCATCGCCCGCCTCTCAGCAGTCGGGAGATGGCAGGCTGCCCGGCAAGAAAATCGCGTTCGACCTGCAATTGGCCGATCTTGCGGTGCAGATCGTCAATGACCTTCTGCGCATCCTCGACCGCTGGCGCCTTGGTGCCTCGCGCGAACAACTCGCTCGCACGCTTCATCAGCTCCTGCTTCCACGTGCTGATCATCGTCGGATGGACCCCAAATTCCGACGACAGTTCCGCCAGGGTCTTCTCCCCCGACAGAGCCGCCATCGCCACGCGCGCCTTGAAGTCCGCGCTGTGTTGTTTACGCTTTACACTCACGTCTCACGCCTCATTGGACCGGTCAGCGCTTAGCTTATCCGACTGTCCAGAAAACCGGAGCCGCCGCAGTCCTTCGGCAGGTAGCGCCACGGGCAGCCCGCACGGACCAGGTAAAACAAGGCGTTAAGGATGGCGCGCGGATCGGTCGGCTTGCGTCCGGACGGCTTCGGAGCGGGCAGCAATGGCTGCACCAGCGTGAACTCCTCATCCGACAGGTCGCTTGCGTAGCGCCCGCGGATCACC
>DASYBP010000269.1:0-23951 GCA_036500715.1 Rhodopila sp. | reverse complement strand
GCCATGGGACATCCCCCTTAAGGTTTCCAAGAGGGCACCATAGCCCCAGTTTAGTGCTCTATGTAGCTTCACGGGACACTCTAGATAGTGATCGTAAAGAAACACTTAATGGATAGTATGCTTAGTTTCACGACTCGAGATGGTCTTACCGCACATCGTGCGTTCAACGTCGGTCACCTGGCTGAGGTAGACCGGTTCGGGATGGTAGCGAAACAGCGCGCGGGTGGAGCGTTCAGCCTGCTCCACCGGCGACCACGCCTTTATGACGCACTCGCGGACAGCGCGGCCTGGGAACACGTAAGCGTCGCCCTACAGGGGCGTTAAATCTGTGCTTCGTAGGTGGTCTTCATGTGGGGATCTCTCGGAAGAGGGTTCGCGGCCATGACGGCCCATGAGGAACCCGGCGCTCCGCCAGTCCGGTAGGACGCTGGGTTAGTGGATTAGTTGGCCACGACATTGGCGCGCCATTGCGGCATTGACCCCGGACCCATGTTCCAGATCGACATACAGTGTGTCGAAGCCTGCTGTGGCGGCGATCTGGGCGATCTCGATCGAGCGGGCGAACCGCACGGTCATCGAGGCCACGACCTGATTTCGGGCCAGCTTTTCTTTCATGTGGTTGCGCAGGATGGTACGAAGTTCGGACATTTCACCCTCCTCGGGACGTTTTTAGCCTAAGCTGCCATCGCGACAAGCTTGGAGGCGACTTTCCCGGCGCCCGCGCCGGAGGAACTTGAGCCGATGTTAAGGGGCTCGAAAGGCTAACCGCCCGACTCACCGCCCCATGAAATGTCACCGCTGCGCGGCGGGCCACAGGTCATTGGCCGGCTGACTATGGGGTAGGTCGCGTTCGGCGGCCTTTACACGCTGCCAGCCGGCCTCCATCTCGCCCAGCGAAAGTTCGGCCAAACTCTTCGCCTGCGCTTCAAGGTCGCGCTCCATTACATTGAACCTACGGGAGAATTTTTCGTTTGCGTGACGCAGGCATGTCTCCGGGTCCAGGTTCAGCTTGCGCGCGAGATTTGCCAGCACGAACAGCAGATCACCGACCTCATCGGTCAGGCGAGCTGGATCGGCGTCTGGGAGTTCGGCCCGCAGTTCCTGAATTTCCTCGTCAAGTTTTGCCAGAACCTGCCCGGCATCGGGCCAGTCAAAGCCGACCTGGGCGGCTCTTTTGGTCAGCTTCACGGCGCGGGTGAGGGCGGGCAGGGCGGTTGGCACCCCGGCGAGGGTGCCCGATTGTCGCCGCGCCAGGCGCTCCGCCGCTTTCTGGGACTCCCAGGCGGCCGTCTGAGCCGCTGCGTCGCGGGTGGCGGCATCGCCGAAGACGTGAGGGTGGCGGCGTATCATCTTGTCGCTGATGCATTTCGCGATGTCGGCGAAGGCGAATTGTCCCGCCTCTTCGGCCATCCGGGCGTGATAGACGACCTGGAACAGCAGATCGCCGAGTTCATCCGGCAGCGCGGAAAAATCGCGTTGGGCGATCGCGTCCGCGACCTCGTAGGCTTCCTCGATGGTGTAGGGGGCAATGGTGTCAAATGTCTGTTGCCTGTCCCAGGGGCAGCCGGCGACGGGATCGCGCAGAGCCGCCATGATGTCCAGCAGGCGGCGGAGTTCGGCTTCGGCCGAGGCAGCAGGATTAGGCATAGGACGCGGATACGGGAGGGTGCGGCCCGAGGCAAGGCGTTTGCTTACGGCCAGCAAGCTGATATCGACCGGTGATGGCAGACGATGAGGACGACGGGCCGCCGCGGCTGGCTGGCGGCAAGTTTTACATGACGCCGGCGGGCCACGAGCGGCTGCGGTCGGAGTTGGCGGCCCAACGAGCAGGGCGACACCGGGTGGTCGAGATCGTGGCGTGGGCAGCGGGCAACGGGGATCGCAGCGAGAACGCCGACTACAAGGAAGGCAAGCGGCGCCTGCGGGAGATCGATCGGCGGTTGCGGTTTCTCATGAACCGGCTCGCACATGCTGAGGTTGTCGATCCAGCGAAGCAGCAGCAGCGCGACCGGGTCTTCTTCGGCGCGACCGTCACCTATGGCAACGAACGCGACGAGGAAGTGACTGTAACAATCGTCGGGGTTGACGAGGCTGACTTGAGCGCGGGGAAGATCAGCATCGGCTCACCGGTCGCCCTGGCGCTGCTGCGCGCGAGGCGAGGCGACGAGGTCGTGGTACGGACGCCGCGCGGTCCCGAGGTCCTGGAGGTGGTCGAGATCGCATACCCGAGGCGATCCGAAGGCGCGTCTAGCCTTGGTTGAGGGTGTCGGTGAGTAACCCCGCGAGGTGCGCCGGACGGATCGGCTTCTGCAACAAAGTGAATCGGACATTCGGGCCGCCTTGACCGGGTGCCGCCTCGATATCGCCGACATGGCCGGTCAGCAGGAAGCTGGGCAGCGACGGATTGCGGGCCTGGGCGGCGCGGATCAGTTCCAGTCCGTTCATGCCCGGCATGGCGAAATCACTCACCATCGCGTCCACCGGCGCGCCACTGCCGATATGCGCCAGTGCTTCGGCGCCATTTTCTGCGCCGACCACGATAAAGCCGGCATCTTCCAGCGAAAGCGTCAGGACCTCGCGCACCGAGGGGTCATCGTCGACCACCAGGATATGCCGCGCGTTGTCAGACCGCACCGTGGCTTCAGGCTGTGACCGAGGCGTGGCGACCATGTCGGTCCGTGGCAGCCAGAGCGTCACGACGGTGCCGCGGTGCGGCTCGCTGGTGATGGCCAGTCCGCCGCCCGATTGTTCCGCGAATCCTTTCGCCATCGATAGTCCAAGGCCGGTGCCTTGGCTCTTGGGCTTGGTGGTGAAGAACGGCTCGGCAGCGCGGGTGAGTGTTGCCGCGTCCATCCCGACGCCATTGTCGGCGATGCTGAGCTGAACATAGCTGCCGGGTTTGAGCTGGGGCTGATCGGCACCCGCGGCGATGGTCTCGCTTGTCGCCGACAGGATGATGTCGCCGCCATTCGGCATGGCATCCCGCGCGTTGGACGCGAGGTTCAGCAGCACCGTTTCGAGCTGACGGCGATCGGCGAGCACCCGCGGCAGCCCCGGCGCGGCGGTGACGCGAACGGCGATCGACGGACCCAGCGTCGGCTGTAGTAAATCGCGCATTTCGGCCAACAGAGCGACCGGATCCACCGGCTGTGGCGAGAGTGCGTCCCGGCGGGCAAACGCCAGCAGGCGACGGCTGATCGCGCCGCCTCGTTCCGCGGCCTCGATGATCATGCGCGCCATGCGCCGTACCTGACCGGGATCGTTCGGCCGGCGTCCGATGAGTTCGGCATTGCCGGCCACGGCTTGCAGGGTGTTGTTGAAATCATGGGCAATACCGCCGGCGAGCTGACCCAGAGCGATCATCCGCTCTGCATGGGCGGCCTGCATCTGAGCCTGTTCGCGGGCGGCAACCTCTTTCTGTATCCGCGCCTCGGCCAGGAAATGATCGATGAAAAGAAACGCGATCCAGTTGAGGTTGATGACGACGACACAAGTGTACACCGCCATCAGCCCGGTTAGACCCAAGTAGACGGGGGCACCACTCTGCAGCAGGGCGAAAAACGCCCCGGCGGCGATAGACAGGACATAGGCGACACCGGCAAGCGGGACCGTGGCAAGCACAAACCCGCCGGCACACATCATGCCCGCGGTCAGGCATCCGATCAGCAGTTGAGCCGGTGCCGATGCTTGGGCGAACGCGATGACCGGCAAGGCGCCCCAGACGGCGCCGTACAGAGCCCCGTGAACCACGGCCCGCCTGATCGCCGCCGCCGAGACCGGACGGTTCGGATCGCGACCCCGGCCGCTCCACCACTTGGAGAAATATCTGAGCACGAGCGTGAGCAGCGTCGCCGCCCAGATCCGGACCGGCCAGCCGATCGAGCCGATCCGCGCAAGCGTCATCACCACAATAACGGCGTTGAGACAGCTCGCGCCCATCGCAAGCGGCGTCAAACGTACGATCGCAGCGATCTGGGCGGCTCGCAGGCGTGTGGCGTAGTCATCGTCGGCCTTGGCTAGGCCGAGTCCGATGCCCAGCGCCCGCGGCAACCGGATCGGCCAAACCTGCATAATCTCGGGAACAGTTGTCGACGTCGAAGTGGGCGGGCGCTGGTTGGTTCGAAGCGGCGGCGCCGCCCGTTGCGCGGGCATGGCGGGGCCGCGCTCAGCGGAACCGATGCTGTCGGTTCCGCGCAGCGTCGGCCGATTGTTCGCCCGGCGTCTGATCAACATCGTGCCGCGACCCCCAATCATGCGAACGGAGCAAGATTCTGTGCGGGTTTTCTGGTTATTGCAAACGTCAAATGTCGAAACCAGGAATCTCTCGTGACGCACACGCTATTGTCGTCGCCAAGGGATGGCGGATGCTTAAACCATCAAGGGATCTCGGGAATCCAATTGGGCTATCAAGTTCGTCCACCTGCGCCCCCAATGGCTATTCCTTGATCCGCGTCCGCGGTGACCGCAGCGTTGTTTTCAAAGAACCCGCCACCGCCACAACAAGAAGTTGCGGTACGGGGCCGACAAGATCCTAAAAAGTGTAGTCCATGGGCTAGCCAGTATTTCTCCATAGAGAGGATCGATCACAAAAGGCTTACTTACTTAAAGCCACGGAAATTTGTGTAACAATCTTCGCTTATTTAATCCTACAACGAAGTGTCTTATTGATCCTGTCATCCTATCCAGGATAAAACCCAGAACAGGGCTCTTATTCGTGAGTCAGACGGTCAGTACTTCAGGCAGCGGCCTTGTCTTCGTCAACACCTATACTGCCAATGACAGTCAGCAATACATAAACTGTATTGTAGCCGCTGAGACGGCGTTTGAGAACCTGTGGACGAACCCAGTTACCATCAACCTGACGTTCGATGAACAAGCAGCGGGAATCAGCGGTAACCTTGCCACCAACACTTGGTCCGGTTGGGTGAACGTAACATACACTCAGTTGCAAAATGCACTTCCAGCAAGTGATGCTCTACCCGCCACAGATCCAACAGGTGGGCATACCTGGTCGCTCCCGGAGGCCTACGCGAGGATGCTGGGACTGACGACTTCCGCGCCATCGACGGACGCCACCATCACGCTGAACGTCTCCTATGGCTGGAGCTTCGGCCAGGATGTCGTCAATACGATCGAGCACGAGATAAGCGAGGGCGCAATGGGCCGTGTCGGCGGCCTCGGCGACCAGAACAGCGCCTGGAGCACGATGGATCTGTTCCGCTACGCGTCGTCGGGTGCCCCGGATTACACCGACGGCAGGGACGGAATAACGACTTATTTCTCCATGGGTGGGGAATTGCCGTCATCGCTCTCGTTCAACAACGAGTACAGCAGTAACGGCATGAAGAACAATGGCGGTGATACTGCCGACTTTACGCAAAGCGACGTATTCGGCACGGGCTATCCCGGCGAAACCAATACCCTGTCCCAGACTGACATCGCGGTCATGGATGCGCTCGGCTGGAAGCAGACAACGACCCGCACCGCGCCCACCCTGGCGGGTCAAAGCTTCTCGGTTTTCCCCAGTCAGTCGGTCTCGATTGCCGCGGACATTTCGGTGTCAAACCCGAGCGGCGACGGCATCTCTTCGTATTGGGTGGAGGATCTCGGCGGTGGGCATGGGCACCTGGTGGTCAGTGGTGCCGCCGCGCCTGACGGGCAGTGGATCGAGGTCAGTAGCGGGTGGAGCAACGCCCAGTATGCCGGCGGCGCCTCGATCGGAACCGATACGCTCGAGGTCTCAATGCTTGACGCCTTAACGGGCAACTTCGTGTACAGCTCTCCTTTCGGCGCCAGCACGAATACTGCACGCGTCTTGCAAGGCTCGGCGCCGCAATATGTCATCGCCGACAACGCTGGATCGTTATACATTCAGGACAGTGTAAGCGGACGCGACGGAACGCAAACCCTGCCTGGCGTCACCGAGATGGTGTTCACCGATGGGGTCGGCGTGTTCGATCCGACGGGCACGGCCGAGGATGTTGCACGTCTGTATGGTGCAGCTTTGGACCGCGCTCCTGATGTCGCCGGGCTCGAGTCCTGGACCGCGATGATTGACGACGGCAGTGTCCCGCTGAGTCAGGTGGCAACCGACTTCGCGGCGTCGCCTGAATTTATCTCGAAGTACGGTTCGCTTTCGAACGCCGCCTTCGTCAACCAGCTTTATGAAAACGTGCTCGGCAGGGCGCCTGATGCACCTGGGGCGCAAGCCTGGAACAATGCGCTTAGTTCGGGGGTCAGTCGTGGTTCGGTCATAATCGGATTTGCGGAAAGCGCCGAATACGAGGCCAGGACGGTGTCAACGGCCGGCGACGTTGACAACGCGGAGATCTATCGCCTGTACCAGACGGCTTTCGACCGAACCCCCGATGCAGCCGGTCTGGCCTATTGGAGTTCGATCCTGGCAAGTGGTGCAAGCCCGACACAAGTGGCGCAAGGCTTTGTCAAATCAGCCGAATTCCAGAGGGAATATGGGGCGATGAGCGTCGGCGATTTTGTCTCTGCCACGTATCAGAATGCGTTGCACCGCTCACCGGATGCGGCGGGATACCAGTCGTGGATAAGCGCTTTGGAGGGCGGGACGAGCGAGGCGAGCGTCGTCGTGGGTCTGTCCGATAGCTTGGAGAGCCGCGCTCGAACCGCTAGCGCCACGCATGCTAATTGGGTGTTTGTTCCGACATGACTTTGCCGCTAAAGAATCCGCTTGGCTGCGGACGGAATCGGCAAGGACGTTTCTTGAAAGTTTGGGTATCGCAAGGCCAGGCAGCGCCGAACATCATGCCCTGGCCACGCGGTTTCACCGCGCCTTCGCCAGTTGCTGCTCGACCAATGTGGCCCACCACGACGCCCCGACCGGGAGAATCTCATCGTTGAAGTCGTACTTCGGATGATGCAGCAGCGGATCGTCGCTGCCCCGAGCGCCGCCTAACATCAGGTAAGCGCCCTGCTTGGCGTTCAGCATGAAGGCAAAATCCTCGCCGCCCATGGTCGGCGCCCGCATCTCCCGCACGCTTTGCGTTCCGGCGACGGCTTGCGCCGCATCGATCGCCAGCGCCGTTGCCGCGGCGTCGTTCACCGTCGCCGGCGCGTGGCGGAAAAACCGGATCTCGGCGGTGGCGCCAAAACTGTCGGCGATGCCCTTGACCAGCCGCAGCATCCCGCTCTCGATCCGGTCGCCGACCTCCGGCCGATACCAACGCGCCGTGCCTTTCATCACCACCCGCTCCGGCAGGATGTTATAAGCCTCGCCGCCGGCGATACTGCCGATCGACACCACCGCACCCTCGATCGGCTCGATCGACCGAGAAACGATCGTTTGCAGCGCGCCGATGATTTGCGCCGACACCATGATCGGGTCGATACCCTGGTGCGGAAAGGCGGCATGGCTGCCGAGGCCGGTGACGACAATGTCGAAAAACCCGACCGCCGCCATTACCGGACCGACGCGCCACAGAAATGTACCCGCCTTCGCGCCTGGCCAGTTGTGCAGGCCAAATACCTTGTCCATCGGACAACGGTCGAACAGACCGTCCTTGACCATTCGGTTGGCGCCGCCCTCGAATTCCTCCGCCGGCTGGAAAATCAGATACACGGTGCCGTCGAAATTGCGCGTTTCCGCCAGGTATTTCGCCGCCCCCAGCAGCATCGTCGTATGACCATCGTGCCCGCAGGCATGCATCACGCCAGAGTTGCGGCTGGCGTGCGGCAGGCCGGTTTCCTCCTGAATCGGCAGCGCATCCATATCCGCTCGCAACCCAATTGCCCGATCCGACGCCCCCGACCGGATGACACCAACGACGCCGTGACCCGCCATCCCGGTGATAATCTCATCGACGCCGAATGCCGCCAGTTTCGCCCGCACCACGCCCGATGTCCGAGCCTCCTGCATCGATAGCTCCGGATGGGCGTGGAGGTCTTGCCGCCAGGCGGTCATTTCAGGATGCAGCGCAGCAATGCTGTTGATTATTGGCATGATCACTATTCGTGGGCGTGGTTGAAGGTCAGCGCAAGCCCCTGTGTCAGCGGGATCGGATCGACCCCCAGAAGCGCGCGCATCGGCGCGATGTCGAACGCCTTGTCCTCCGTCAGGCGGCGGATCTCCTCGGGTTGCACTGTCGGCAGCATAGCGAGGTGCCTCGTCAGGCGGGCCGCCAGGATCAAAGGCGCTGTCGGAACCGGGAGGATCAATCGCGTCCGCAGCCCGGCCGCCACAGCAACGGATCGAACGAAGTCCGCATACCGAACCGGCGCCGGTCCGGCAATCACCACGCTGAGCGGCCGGTCCCAGCTGCGTTCCAGGGCAGCGCGGATGCAACGCGCGACGTCGGACTGGTGGATCGGCTGCACCAACGAGCGCCCGCCGCCGGGCAGCGGCATAAGCGGCAGGCGGCGCAGCAGACCGGCGAGACGCTGCACGTTATCCTCCCCTTGCGCGCCATAGATCATTGTCGGGTGCAGCATCACCCCCGGCCGGCCGGAAGCCAGCAAGGCGGCCTCGCCGGCCAGCACGCCATTGCCGTGCGCATCCGGCCATCGGGTGAACTTGCGTGTACTGCCCAGCAGCACCAGCAGCGCCGATTCCGGGGCCGCGGCGATGATTGCCTGCGTATGCCGTGCGTGAGCACAGGACACCACGCGCGTCGCCCCTGCCAGCGCCGCCCGCAGCGCCATTGCATCCCCTAGATCCGCCGACCGGGCCGCTTCCATTGGCAGTCCCGCGGCAATCCACTTCGCCAGGTCTCGTACCACCGCCACCACGGGCACGCGGTCCCGCAGCAGGGAGCGGCACAGCGTCAATCCGGAGCGGCCGGTCGCGCCGATCACATGGACGGATTCGGTCATTGGGGCTGAAACGCATATCGCGCAACGTGGGACAAGCCTCTCGCCCGGCGCCCACCACCGCCTTAAGGATGCCAGGCCAACCTGCTTCGGGGCCCCGAGGGCAGACTACCGCCCGCTTGCAATCGGTGTGGTGGCGACATTCAGGTTGATCCCGCGTCGCGGGGCAGCGGACGATTCGGCGACTTCCTCCACCGTCCGCCACGGCCGCTCCGCCGCCGGGCGCAGATCGGACGGGACAGGGTTGATGGCAGGTTGCGGCGCCGGCGGTTCGGCGTTCGCGACCATCACGCCGGTGTCGGGGCGGTTATAGATGAAGCCATAGGTCGGATAGACGGAGCCAAATTTGCTTTCGTGACCCAACTCGACCCGCACCGCCGACCAGTTATTCGCCTCGGAGACGTCGACCACCGCGACATTGTGAGCCACCCCTGAGCGGCTGCCGGCGCCCGGCCAGTTCGCGTGATCGACGATGATCTCGCGCGCGTTCACCACGCGGGTCACTACCGCGACGTGGCCAAGCCGCATGCGCCCATTGGCACGGAAATTGAGCACGCTGCCGGGTTCGGGCCGGTCGCCTCGGGCATAACGCCCGTCCGCGTTATTCCACCATTGCCAGGCATTGCCAGGGACCTGAATACCGGAAACCTGCCGCGCGTACGGGACGCAGGAGACGCCGAATGACCGGGTGACGCCCCGCCTCGAGGCAATGTGCATCGGGTAAGAGATCGTTGCACCCCGACCCGGCGTCACATTCGTGCTGATGGAGTGGGCCCGCAGGGATTCGGTCGGGCGGATGACGTTATGGTCGGGTCCGGTGGCCTCGGCTGCCTGCCCGCTGCTGATAATGCCTGGGGTACTGCACAACAGAGCGGATCCCAAAAGCCACGTCTTCGCACCTGATCCAAACGCCCGCATGAGACTCGGCCCCCTCGTTCAACGCCCGTTAAGACCGCGCTAACAGTCGGGTTGCAGAGGTGACAACCCTCGGAGGGGCACATTTGCAGGCATCTTTGCATTTTGCCGAATTAGGGCTGTGGACAATGTCGGGAAAAGGGAAATATACCTATAATCGGCGAATTGATATTGTTGTACTAAGGAAAATATCTTGCATGTCGCTTTTGTGCACGGATTCGCCATCGCCCATTTCGATACGGCTCCCATCCGGTTTGTTTTGCATCCCGTTTGTTGTGTGACAAATCCGCGAGAACTTGACGCCGTGCGCGCCGCCCAGGAGAACGTTCCCCGCCGCGCACCGCCCGAAAGGACTGTTGATCATGGCCGTGGAAGCAATGCGCATTGTCCGGGTCGGCGATATCGAGATCGGCAATGGCCGCCCGTTCGTCCTTATCGCTGGCCCCTGCCAGATCGAATCCCGAGGCCATGCGATGGCGATCGCGCAAACCCTGCGCGACATCGCCGGGCGGACCGGCGTGCGGGTGATCTACAAATCCAGTTACGACAAGGCAAACCGAACCAGCGCCTCGGCCACGCGCGGCATTGGAATGGAAGCCGGGCTGACGATCCTCAATGATGTCCGTGAGGCGACCGGCCTGCCGGTGCTGACCGATGTGCATGCGCCGGATCAATGCGCGCTTGCGGCACAGGCTGTGGACGTCCTGCAGATCCCCGCCTTCCTGTGCCGCCAGACCGATCTGCTGCTGGCCGCGGGGGAAACCGGCCGGACGATCAACGTGAAGAAAGGTCAGTTCCTGGCGCCGTGGGATATGGTGAACGTCGCCGGCAAGATCGCCGGCACCGGCAACCACAACATCCTGCTGTGCGAGCGTGGCGCCAGCTTCGGCTACAACACGTTGGTCAGCGACATGCGCAGCCTGCCGATCATGGCCCGTTCGGGTTATCCTGTGGTGTTCGATGCCACGCACTCGGTGCAGCAGCCCGGCGGGCAGGGCACGTCATCCGGCGGTCAACGCGAGTTCGCCCCGGTCCTGGCGCGGGCGGCGCTGGCGGTCGGGGTGGCGGCGGTGTTCATCGAGACCCACGAGGACCCTGACCGCGCCCCCAGCGACGGCCCCAACATGATCCCGCTGAGCCAGATGGAGGCGCTGATCGCGCGGCTGGCCGCGTTCGACCGGCTGGCCAAGCAGCCGATGTGACCTTTGGGGCGCCGGCTTCCCGGATGAAACCTTGACGCCGCAGACATCGGGGGTACGGACCCTGGTCGGATCAGCTCCCTCCGAACAATTGAAGCGGCGGAGGCAGACGGAAATCGTGATCGTTTCCCGACTCACGCTTCACCGCGATCGGACACGGCAACCCGACCGCCCGCCTACCCGTACAGGCGCACGCACGGCGTCAGCAGTCCAGCCGGTACACCCGCCGAGCCGTCCCGGCGAAAATCGCTGTCTTCTCGTCGGCGGAACAGCCGGACGCCAGGCGCTTCAGCGCATTGAACAGCGCGGCAAAGCCGATCCCCATCTTCTCCACCGGGAAGTTGCTTTCGGCCATGCAGCGATCAGCGCCGAACAGCTCGATGCAGGTCTCCACATACGGACGCCAGTGACCGGCAAGCTGCTCCGACGACGGCGGCGCAGCCATCCCCATGTAGTCGTACGCCGCCAGCCGCATCATCATCCCGCCCAGCTTCATGGTGACGTTCGGGCAACGCGCCAGTTCGGAGACTGAGCGCTTCCAGTCCGCGAATACCTCGTCGCGCCGCCCGCTGTATTGACCGTAGCCAAGTGGACCGCCGCAATGCCCGACGACGATGTTGCTGCCCGGGAAGGCTCGGGCGAGGTCAACAATGTCAGGCATCTGCGGATGGAAGGCCCAGGCGTCCAGCGACAGCCCAAGCGCGGCCAGCCGACGCATCCCGGCCCTGAAATCAGTGCGTAGATAAAGGCCGGGCTCGATATCCGGGGCGCTGTTGCCGATCACTGGATCGCTGTCGTAGCCCGCCGAGTGCCGCACCCCGCGAAACCGCCCGCCGCCGGCGCGGATATGCGCCTCCAGCACCGGTGTCACCCAGTCGCCTGCCGTCAGGTCGGCGAAGCCGACGATACCGGCGGCGACCTCCGTCTTGCCGTAGCCGCCGCTGCCACTCATGGCGGCGACGCCGGCGACGAACTCGGTTTCGCCCACCGGACGCATCGGCAGCGGTCCGCCGGCGCGGTACATCGCGTGGCACTGCAGGAACACACTGCCGACGACGTTGTGGCCGGTGGCACAGTCGGCGAGATAGTCGTGCAGCAGATAGCGGAACGCCGGTGCCTCCCAGGACTCGCCGCGAGAGCCGCCAGGGGAGCCGCCAATTCGATGCCATAGATGATGGTGCGTATCGATGATCGGCAGGTCGGGATCGATGATCGGTTCCGGCGCCGCCTTTGCCAGCCAGCTCTCCCGCGGCGGGAAGATCCGGCCGAACGCTGTCCTGGGTTGCCCGGTGCTCATGACTGGTTTTCTCCTTTGCGCGCCCGTCGGCGGATTACCGCACGCTGGCGGTCACCGCTCAAGCCAAGGCGGATCAGCCAAGCCGGCTCTGGCTCGCTGATCTCACCGAGGTGCCGACGGTGGGGCAGCGCGAAACGGCTGGGTTGGGCCGGCCGCCGGTGGCGCGCTGGCCGGCGCACCGTTGCCTTGAGGCCCGGTTGCCTCCACCTGTTGCGTCAAATCCCGAATGCAACGTCCAAACGTGTCGCTAACGGCCGTCGAGCCCGCGAGCGACAGCGCCCAGGGCGGCTCGTTGCCGTCGGGGAAGGTCAATGTCATAGATGAGGCGCCCCGGAACTGCCGGTCGAACGCCTGCATCGCGTTCGCATCGAGCGTCCAGTCGATGCTGTGATCGTGGCCGACGGCCTGCAGCGTCCACGGCGTGCTCAACCCGATCTGCATCACCACGGTAAGGTGCGTATCGGGCGGGATCGCCCAGTCGGGCTTGCCAGCCGAGAACGTGGTACCGGGCCCGCCGATGTCGAAGCGGATCGACAGGCGCCGGTTATCCGATGGGTTCGTGTTGCCGATACCGCAGACCGCGCCGCCGGTGTTGTTTCGGCCGCTGAATGCGTCCCAGGCGCCGGCATGGTAATAGGTTTTCATCTGCGCCATGGCCGCAGCCGGTATCAGCACGACAGCCATCGCGGCCAGACCGACGAAATGTTTCATGTGGCACTCCTTCGTGGCTGCTGCGGAGGTGGTGCCTAGCGGGGCGGAGCCGGATGATCTTGTCCTCAAATGAGGGTGAGACTCCGCCGACACCCTGCTGGCAACCTCGCCGCTGAGATGATAGGCACCCCCAGTGTGAAGACGGGAGACGCGAAAATGGCCGCCATCGCCGACATCACCGCCCGCGAAGTCCTCGACAGTCGAGGAAACCCGACGATCGAGGTTGACGTCATTCTCGACTCCGGCACGATGGGGCGCGTCGCCGTCCCGTCGGGTGCGTCCACCGGGGCGCACGAAGCGGTCGAGCTGCGCGACGGTGACCCGTCCCGCTACGGCGGCAAGGGCGTCCTGAACGCGGTGGCCAACGTCGAAGCCGAGATCCGGGAGGCCGTAGAAGGGATCGAGGCAACAGAGCAGGTGATCATCGACAACATCATGATCGACCTGGACGGCACGCCAAACAAGGCACGCCTGGGTGCCAACGCGATCCTCGGTGTCTCGTTGGCGGTGGCCAAGGCGGCGGCATCCGATCAGGGCCAGCCGCTGTATCGCTATATCGGCGGCGCCTACGCCCGCACCTTGCCGGTGCCGATGATGAACATTCTCAATGGCGGCAAGCACGCCGACAATCCGATCGACATCCAGGAGTTCATGATCCAGCCGATCTCCGCCCCGACGGTGGCCGACGCCGTCCGCATGGGTTCGGAAGTGCTCCAGGCGCTGAAACGAGGCCTGCACGACGCCGGTCACAACACCAATGTTGGCGACGAAGGCGGTTTCGCCCCGAACCTCAAGTCCGCCGACGAAGCGCTGAGCTTCATTTGCAAAGCCGTCGAGAAGGCCGGCTATCGGATCGGCGAGGATATCACCTTCGCCCTCGACCCCGCCTCGACCGAATTCTTCAAGGTCGGCAAATATCACCTCGAAGGTGAGGGCAAAATCCTCGATGGCGAGGCGATGGTGCGGTACTATGCCGATCTGGTCAGCCGCTATCCTATCGTCTCCATCGAAGATGGTTGCGCCGAGGACGACTGGGACACCTGGAAGCTGATGACCGAGACGCTGGGCAAGAAGGTCCAGATTGTCGGCGACGATCTGTTCGTGACCAATCCCGAGCGCCTGCGCCGTGGCGTCGAACGCGGGTCGGCGAATGCCATACTGGTCAAGGTCAACCAGATCGGCACATTGTCGGAGACGCTGGAGACCGTCGAAATTGCCCACCGAGCCGGCTGGAACGCGGTGATGAGCCACCGATCGGGTGAAACCGAGGACTCCACGATCGCAGACCTGGCGGTCGCCACCAATTGCGGCCAGATCAAGACCGGCAGCCTGGCGCGCAGTGACCGGACCGCGAAATACAATCAGCTTATCCGGATCGAGGAGCAACTTGGTGACGCCGCCCGTTACGCGGGGTCAACGATCCTGCGGCGCTAGTATCGCGCATCAGTGGCCGATTCACGCGGCGATCGTGATTGCTTCGCGACTCACGCTTCACCGCGATCGGGCGCTTTGTTCGGGGCAATTGCTAACTTAGACCACCTATCGCGCAGTCGAATGCGGGCTGACGGAACCCGGTCACGATCCAGCCGTTCGCCTGCGGGTTCCACGCGGTGATGAAGGTGTAGAGGCACTTCGTGACCGTCTGGCTACCGCCGATGAACTGCGTCTGGGTGGTCCTGCGGCCCTTCTTGTCATTGTCGGTCGTGGTGACCGCCGAGACTGGTGTGTTGTCCACAGAAAACTTTGTCCACTGAAAGGCGCGCGTCCCGTCGCCCAGATCAATCTGATTGCTCGGGGCACCATGCGTCAGCTCTACGTTTCGGATATCCTGACCGATATAGCCACGCATCTGATCGGCGGCGCAGCCGATCAACAGTGTCGTATAAAGTGCCAGAATGAGCTTCATCGTTTCGGTCCTGTTCGGTAACAATGCGGAAGCGGCGATCGGTTTTGACCGCTCTTGGAGAAGGGGTGGTCAAAAGGGAAAGCCGAAATTGATGTGGTAGACAGTCAGCCCGCCGCCGAAAACAAGCCCTGCCCCGACGCGGGGATTGGAGAACCAAAGTATTTTGCGAGATTTGGCCGATCCGATCGAGAAGCCGACCTCATTCTGATTTGCGATCCTCAGCGGCGACTTGAGAAAGCGGGAGAATTGCAGCGGCGCCGGGTAATAGTAGTCCGCCACGAAAATGCCGAGGTCGGGCGCCCATTCACCGATTTTGAATCCCAGCGGACGGCGGATTTCCCCGGCGATTTGCAGGGCGACGTAGTGCTCGCCGAAGCCGGGCCCCACGGTGTTGTCGCCCGCGTAGATGATGCCGTTTCCGAGCGAGAGGGTGTAATCGTCAACCCGCCACTGGGCAACTGATCGCGCGCCGGCGAGATACACCCAGGCGTCGGGGTTTTGGCCGCCAACCCCAAAAGAGTGCGCCTCGCCGAACTGGGCGAACGGCTTGAAAACCAGGTTGTCGGTGACAGGGATCTGCAATTCCGCACCCGGCACGATCGAGATGGACTGTTGGCTGAGGCCAATGCGCATGCCGTCGACCTGCGCCTTGAAGTCGTAGATGCCAAGCTGAACCGGCAACATGAACCGCAACGACCAGCCATCCATCGGTGTGTCGCCGACGGTGTAGTTGATCGGAAGCGTATAGACGTTCGCCGTGAGCCCAGCGAGTGTGTAGCCGCCAAATCCGAGCGAGGCCGCATAGACATAGTTGACATTGACCGTGCTGTTTGGTGGCGGAGGCGGCGCTGTTCCGGCGAGCGCCAATTGCGCCGAAAGCAAAAGGGCCGAGAATGCCGCAGAGGACGTGCCAGCCCGGCGTGAAGGCGACGGCCCGGTGGCAAGGCCCCTGGCCATTGGCAACGCTTATCTGGCGTTCAGGCGCGACGCGCCACCAGCACACACGCTGCTGCTGTCCGGTTGCGGTGCCTCATTCAAGACCCCAAGCATCCGGCAAAAGATCGTGACCGGCACGTCGGAGCGCTCGGATTCGTTCAGCAGTATTGCGAATGTCTCGTTTCGATCGATCTGATGGAACACCGCGGCCTCAAAACCGAGGCCCTCGCCGGTGTGTCCCCACCAGCCGGCGACCTGGCCAATTCCGAGCCCATAGGAATCGTAGACTGGGCTTCTGGGATCGCCGGCGGTGAGGTGCGCCTGCAGGCGCTGCTGTTGCAGGTCGGCGGGCACCAATGATCCGTCGGCCAGCGCGCGGCCCCATCGTCCCAGATCATGCAGCGTCGAAGCCATAGCGCCCGCGACGCCAAGCGCCGAGAAACTGACCTCGACAGGATTCGGCAGTCCGTCTTCCGTGAGTCCTTGGTAGCCTGTCGCCGCTGGCGGCGGCACCGCGGTCCCGGTCAGGAACGAGGTTGCATCGAGCTGCAACGGCGTCAGGATCCGTTCTTGCAGTTCGTCCTCGAACCGTCGGCCGGTCAGTACTTCAACAAGTTTGCCAAGCAACAGCGTGTTGGTGTTGGAGTATTCGTATTGCGTGCCGGGCGGGAAGTTGATCGCCGGGTGCGACTGATCGTTGAACGCAAAGGCCAGCAATTCCTCCGTCATCCAAGTACGGGTCGGATCGGTCCCGACTGCTTCTTGAAATGCCGGATCCAGTGAATAGTTGTACAGCCCGCTCGTCATGTTCGCCAGTTCGCGTAATGTAATGTCTCTTCCATTCGGCACACCCTGCAGGTACTTAGCGATCGGATCGTCGAGCCTGACCGCGCCGTTGCTGCCCGCCACCAGTTGCAGCACGATCGTCACGGTAAAGGATTTGGTGATGCTTCTGATCGCAAAGTGATCCCGCAGTTTGACTGGTCGTTTGGCAGCTACATCGGCCAATCCGGCGGCCATTGTCCAGTGACCGCTGCTGGTCCAAATCCCGACCGCGGCGCCGGGAATCCCGAATTCTTCCATCGCGGCGCTCACCACAGCCTCGAGTTGGGGCGACTGGCCGAGTTCTTGCGCTGCCAAAGACAGGCTTGGGAAACTCGCCGTCAAGGCGACGCCGAGGTAGGCCGTGAACAGGCGCATGAGTACGCTTTCCCCCGAATGGCTGACTTAAGTCGAGTTGGAAGGGAAACAGGTGAATTTAGCAAATGAACCACGTGTGACTTTATCATTACCGCAAGCCGCCCGGGCGGATAGCTGGGCGACGGCGTAAGCCGCTCGCGACCCGCGCCCGGCGTTCAGGCACGCTGCGCGGTCCGCATTTTTATTTGGCTTCGGCAACTTTTCGTTAACCCATTCGTGGCTTGTATAGCGCAACAGCCCCCTCGGGATGCGCCAGGTATGACCGATTCCGCGTTCGAAACCACTGTCCCGACGCAAGCGGCTGAGCGACCGACACACGACGTGATCCGCCATGCGCTGGTGGAGAGTCGTCAGCGATGGCAGCGCCTGCTTGGCCTCGCGGTAGACCTGGCATTCGAGACCGATGAAGCTGGCCGCTTCGTTTTTCTCACCCCCGAAAACCCCCTCGGCTGGCCGCCGGATCTGCTGATTGGCCAACCCTCGGAGCGCCTGGTCAGCGAGGATGGATCGAGCGCTATCTTCAACCCGTTTCGCCCGGTGCAGGAAGTGCAGCGGCATCGCGCCTGGCTGCGATGCTACGATGGCGGTATTGCGCTGGTCACGATCTCGGCCGCCCCGCTCTATGACGCAAACGGCGCCATCGTCGGCGCACGCGGCATCGGCATCGACATGACCGCCAGCGATAGCCAGACGGCGCAGATCGCAGGCCGCTTGCGCCGGGCGGAGGTGCTGCGCCATATCCTGGCCCGTGTTGGGCAGGAAGCCGGCGCTGACGCCATGATGGACGCGGCGCTCTGGGCGCTGATCCGCGCCTTGGGCGCCGAAGGGGCCGCCGCCATCGGCAGCCTGTCCGAGGGTTCAGCGGTCGAGGTGCTGCACGAATGCGGCCCCGGAGCATCAGAGATCCTTCCGGCCGCGGCCCACCTGGTGACGCAGGCTGCGATCGACTCCTGCCATACGGTCACGCTCGAGGGGCGATTCGTTTTGGCCATCGGGTGCCGGACCCGTTTCGGGCCGAACGCCGGCCTGGCGATCTGGCGCAGCGCCAAAGGACGCCCTTGGGACGAGGAAGACACGCTGCTGGCCGAATCGTCCGTTACTCTGGTCCGCATGATCCTCGACTATGAGGCTGTCGCGCGGGAAATGGTCCACAAAGCAAGTACCGACCCACTGACCGGTTTGCTCAACCGGCGGGCCTTTTTCGACGAGATGCAGCGCCATATCGCCCGTCTCGATCGTGAGAACGAGACTGGCACGCTGATGTTCGTTGACCTCGACGCCTTCAAGGCGGTGAACGACCGGCTGGGTCACGCCGAGGGCGACAAGGTGCTGATGCATCTGGCCGAACTGCTGCGCAACCTGGTGCGGCCGGGTGATCTGATCGGCCGCCTGGGCGGCGACGAATTCGCGGTCTGGCTGAGCCGCGCCGACCATTTGACCGCCGCGGAGCGCGCCGACGCCCTATGCAAGAGTGCGCCGGGCGAACTGCAGGCGCCGCTGGCCGACGCCTTTCCCAAGCTTGGGGTGTCGATCGGCATCGCGACGCGGCGGGCCGGCAGCCATGAGTCGATCGAGGATCTGACGCGGCGCGCCGACATGGCGATGTATGAGGTCAAGCGTGGCGGCCGCCGCCACTGGCGCGTCTCGCTGCTGGACGGTGACTGATGGACGCCGACGAAGCAAAACGCGTGCGCCAGGGTGCCAGCGAAACTACTAACCCGGATATATTGCGCAAACTCGCAACTGATCCTTCCGTGACCGTGCGGGCCAGCCTGGCGCTGAACCCCGCGCTGCCGGGCAACGTCATCGCCATCCTCGAGGCCGACACCGACGCTCGGGTACGCGCGATCCTAAGCCGCAAGCTGGCGACGCTCACGTCAACCATGCCCAGCGACACGCGCCAGCGGGTGCAGCAGGACGCCGTCGCCAGCCTGACCGCCATGGTGGCCGATGCCGCCCTGCGCGTGCGGGCGAGCATTGCCGAGGCGGTCCGCGAGATGCCTGACGGGCCGCGCGACATCATCCTGCGGCTCGCGCACGACCCCGCCGTGATGGTCTGCGAGCCGGTGATCCTGTTTTCGCCCATGCTGAGGCCGGAGGACCTGGTTGCATTGATCGCGTCGGGCCCGCCGCCCTCGACAGTGATGGCCGTGGCCAGCCGGCCGCGCATCAACGAGGCGGTATCCGATGCGATCGTCGGCGTCGCCGACCCGGCGGCGATCCGGGCGCTGCTATGCAACCCGACCGCGCACATCCGGGAAGCCACGCTGGACGCGCTGGCCGCGCAGTCCGAGGAGCAGACCGACTGGCAGGAACCGCTGGTACGCCGGCCGCATTTGCCCATTCGCGCCCAGCGTATGTTGTCCGAGATTGTCGCCGGGCATCTGCTGGAGATCCTGGCGGCGCGCAGCGACCTGGATCCCAAGCTTGCCGTGACATTGCGTGCTGCGCTGGCCCGCGATCCACCGGGCGGCCGCGCCGCCAAGACGGGCCCCGCCGAGGCCGAACCGCGCGCAGCTCTTCTGCAGGCGGAGACGCTGAAACAGACGAGCCGGCTGGACGACTATGCCATCCTCGACGCCTTGCGCAGCAATGGAGGGGTCACAGCGAGAGCGATGCTGGCGGTCAAGGCCGGCGTCACGCTGCCGGTGATCGACCGAACCTGCGACCTTCGCAGCGCCAAGGGTATCGTCAGCCTGGCCTGGAAGGCGGGCTTCAAGCCGCAAACCGCCGTCGTCCTGCAGACCATGCTGGCCAGCGTGGCACCGGGTCAGGTGTTGCGGCCGAACGAGGAGGGCGGGTTCCCGCTATCCGAGGACGAAATGCGCTGGCAACTGACTTTCCTGGGCGCCGCCGAAACCGAAACGCGAACCTGGATGCCGCGGAAGCTTTAGTATCGTCCATCAGAGAGGGGCGATATGTCGCATCATGTAAAAGTGGCCGATCCACGCGCCGGATCGCGGACGGTGAGCCTCGCGCTTCTTTGCGATCGGACACGCCGGTGGGTTGTGTTCGGCAGTTCGCCGTGCCGGGATATCAGCTTCTTGCGAACTCCAGAAACGATAAGGATACGAGCGGCACTGCTTCCGAGGGTGATGCCAAGCTGTGACCCCAGTACTTCATTGGCAGTAGCCGGCGTCACTGCCCATTGCTCTCCCAGCAGGGACGCTATCGACCTCTTTTTCCGACCGAGTTAGAGGTCCTGCGTTTCCCTGTGTTGTGTGGTGTGATGTCGGAGGCATGTGTTGCCGACTGCCAAACAAGGCACGGCACCGCCGCCAGCGCCGTCAAAGTTTTCCAAACAAACCTGGAGGTATCATTGAATAAGCTGTCACGTCGCAACATCTTGGCGGCCAGTGCCGCCGCAGGTACCGCCACCGCGACCACCGCCTTCGCGGGTGGGTTAGGCAATCCGGATGAGCCACCCCAGGGCCTCATCAACACTCAAAGCAACCCGCGCGGCGCCGTCGATCCAGGGCCACAGAATCCGGCTATTTCCGGGCAGTTTCCGAGCGCATTCAATGCCCCCGCGACCGACGTGAGTGACCTGCCACAGTTCTGGGCTTCGTTCAACAACGCGCAGCGGCGCATCCAGGACGGCGGTTGGGCGCGCCAGGTGACGCAAGGCGACTTTGCTATCTCGGAGTCGATCTCCGGCGTAAACATGCGCCTGGACGCGGGCGGCATCCGGGAGTTGCACTGGCATCTCGCTGCCGAGTGGGCCTACATGAGCTACGGTGATTGCCGCATTACCGTGCTCGACCCCGCAGGCCGAGCCTACGTCGCCGATGTGAAGGAGGGCGACATCTGGTACTTCCCCTCCGGCTATCCGCACTCGCTGCAAGGCCTCGGTCCGGATGGGTGCGAGTTCATCCTCTGCTTCGATGACGGCAAAGCGTCCGAGTTCAACACCCTGCTCGTCACCGACTGGTTAGCCCACACGCCACCGGACGTCCTGGCACAAAATTTCGGTGTGCCGGTCGAGACTTTCAGCAAGATCTTTAGCCACGACCGTTGGATCTTCCAAGGCGCAGTGCCCGGCCCACTTGCGGCTGACCAGGATGCGGTCAAGAACCCGAATGGACCGCCACCGAACCCGTTCACCTACTCGCTCGCGAGCGGCCCGATCGCGAAGCAGACCAAGGGCGGCCTGGCCCAGATCGCGGACAGCCGGAATTTTAAGATCTCAACCACCGTCGCGGCTGCGCTGGTCACCGTCCATCCTGGCGGGCTGCGCGAGTTACACTGGCATCCGAACGCCGACGAGTGGCAGTATTACGTCAAGGGCTCAGCACAGATGACGGTATTCAACGCTGGACCGAAAGCGGCGACTACGAATTTCAATGCCGGCGATATTGGCTACGTGAAGCGCAGCAACGGCCACTACATCAAGAACGTCGGCAACACTGACCTGGTATTCCTGGAGGTGTTCAACAGCGATGCCTTCAAGGACGTCTCGCTGTCTGACTGGCTCACCCATGCGCCGCCAGAACTCGTGGCCGCCCACCTCAACATCTCCCCAGAGGACGTCGCCAAGTTCCCCAACACCAAGCCGGAAATAATGCCGGTCTGAGCGCCCGGCCTAACGCTCAGGACGATGTGGCCAAGCCAGACCGGGGCAGAGGCCCCCGGTTGGGACGCCAGCGCAAGGTGCGCCTCGCGGCGGCGCTTGCCGTGGCATGGTCCACCTCGGCCGTGGCCCAATCTCAGCCTCCGTCCGCGTCTACGCCCTGGGACGGCACCTGGCTCGGCAATCTAGGCGGCGTGCGCGCGGCGCTGGACCAGTACGGCGTCTCGTTCGGCCTCCAAAGCGTCAACGAGGTATTCGGTAATCCGAATGGCGGCAGAGCGCGGGGTGTCGACTTCGACGGGGAAAATACGCTGAGCCTGGGCGTCGACCTCGAGAAGGCGGTCGGCCTGAAAGGTGGCATCTTCAACGTGAGCGCGCTGCAGAACTACGGGCACGGCCCTTCGGCGAACAACATCGACAATATGAACCTGGTCAGCAGCATCGAGGCGCGCCGTTCGGCGTGGCTGTTCGAGCTTTGGTACCAGCAAAGCTTCTTCGACGGTGCTGCGGACGTACGGTTGGGGCAACTCGCCGCCGACCAGGAGTTCATGATTACCCAATACGGTAACTGGTTCATCAACGAGGCGTTCAGTTGGCCCACGCTGCCGTCTGTCAACCTGCCGGCTGGGGGCCCGGCTGCGCCGCTGGCAACGCCAGGGCTGCGCGTGCGGGTTAGCCCCTCCGAACAGTTTACAACCCTGCTCGGCGTTTTCAACGGTGACCCCGCCGGGCCTGGCCTCGGCAATCCGCAGCTCCGTGACTCTTCGGGCACCCTGTTCCGCGTTGGAGATGGCGTTTTTTCGATCGCTGAGGCGCAGTACCGCATCAACGGTGGCAAGGATCCGCAGGGGCCTCCGATCACCCTCAAGATCGGCGGCTGGTATCATAGCAAGGCAACCCCGAACCAATTCTTCGCCAATAATGGTCTCACCGTCGTGTCCCCAGTTTCAGCCGGGTCCAGCATCGCCCGCGAGAACTTTAGCGCCTATGCTGTTGCCGACGCCATGCTGCTGCCAGGACCCGGCGGCAAGGGTGGGCTGGCGGCGTTTGCCCGCGTCGCGGGTTCGCCGCCCGGGCGCAGCCAGATCAGTATCGAGTTGACTGGCGGTCTTGTCTACAATGGCCCATTCGGCCGCGACAGTGATATGGTCGGCCTCGGCGTCAGCTCGGTCCGCGTCGGCCGCGCGCTTGGCAGTATCGGCGCGCTCGCATCGCAGTACGCGTTTCACGGCCACGAGACCGTCCTGGAGCTGAGCTACCAGGCTCAGGTGCGGCCGTGGCTACAGGTGCGGCCGGATTTCCAATACATCATCACGCCAGGCGGCGGCATAGCCGATCCGACCCAGCCGGGCCAGCAGGTCGGCAGCGCCGCCGTATTCGGCCTGCGGACGACCGCCGCGTTTTGAACATCCTCGCTTCCCTTGATAGGCGCCCCCTGTCCCGCGCTGGTCCAAGTCGAGAAAGCGCCGACGATTTTGGCGCGTGAACCGAGGTGCCCTGGGAAATCTATCGGGACAGGACCGTCGGCTCGGGCGAGGGTACCCGAACCTGCTTGAACCGCGCGTCCCGGCCCGGCAGCATCCGCCAGAGCACGTCATCATGAAGGAAGAAATGGTGGAATAGCGCGGCCGCGGCATGGCCGGCGGCGAGGATGACGATGACCCACGCCGTCCAGTTATGCGCATCGGCGATCAACTGATGCGCGGGCTTTGACAACGCCGCGAACGGGGACGGGATCATCAAGCCGAAGAAGCTCATTGCCTCCCCGCCGGACCAGCGGAACAGGTAGCCGAGCACCGCTTACAGTGCCAAAAGCCCATACAGCGCGTAATGCGCCGCCTTCGAGGCCAGTTCCACCCACCCTGAAGTTGCCGGCCGAACCTGATGCCCCGGCATCAGCCGCCACGAGATGCGGGCGATCAACACGACCGTCAGCAGAATGCCGAACGACAGTGCACCATGATCATCACTTCCCGGGTCGGCCGCGCGGCGAAACCCCAAAGCTCGGCAAAGCCAAACAGGGCGAGGACCAGCACGGCTGTCAGCCAGTGCAGCGCCCTCGCGAGGCCGTCATAGTGCATGCGGTCGTCACCGGCAGCGATTCTGGTAGCGACGTTAACTTTCGATGAGGTGTTCATGTGAGCGCCCTCAAAATGGCTGGGCAAATCCTCCCTTATTTCTCTCTTGTCGGAGCTTTCATGGGTTGCGCGCCGAGAGCGGCAGCTGTGCATCAGGAAATATTTAGACGACACCTGCGTGCGAAGGGACAGAGCACGTGTGGCGCGGTGGTCAGGTGCAGTCGTATGTCCGCCCTCTCATTGCGGTATGCTTGATCGCGGGACCCTGAAGGGGTTCGCAGATCGTCAGAATTTGCAGAGA
>DASYBP010000268.1:0-2656 GCA_036500715.1 Rhodopila sp. | reverse complement strand
GGGCGCGCCGGAACAATGGCGGTGCCGTAATGCCGCGCCATGTCGGCGTAGGTCCGGTTGACCATCGGCTCGTGAAAACAGGCCTTGGTGATCCCGGCCTTGAGATTGTCGCTGACGATCTGCCGCGGCACCCCGCCGAGGGCGGTTTAGCGCGTTGACGTGCGCCCCAATCCAATCCGCCAACGCCTGGCTCCAGGTCGCTTCGGCGTAGATAAAGCTCGACGCCCCCAGTACCGCGACGAAGATCTCGGCTTGGCGGACCTCGCCGGTCGCCGCGTCGATCACCCCCATGGTGTGACCGGCGAAGTCGACAAACAGCCGCTCGCCCGCGATGTGCACCTGGCGCAGCGTCGGCTTCAGCCGACCCGCCCACTCGCGATACAGATCGCAGAACCAGGAATAGCCGAACCCATCGGTCGTCGCCGCGCGGTATTCCTCCCACAGCAGCGCCAACGTCACATTCGGCCGACGTAGATCCCGGTGAACCGCGGTCCAGTCCGGCATCGGACGCTGGTCGCTCGGCACGTCCGGCGGCGGCGGGAACAGCAGCGCCTCGAGGCGCGCATCATCCAACCCATCCGGCAGCGGCCAAGATAGACCCGCGCGGCGCGCCCGCCCCAGGTAGTCGCTCACCGCTCCTTGGCTCAGTCTCAGGCTTTGGCCGATGGCCCGTTGCGGCAG
Organism: Rhodopila sp.; assembly: GCA_036500715.1. Lineage (GTDB taxonomy): Bacteria > Pseudomonadota > Alphaproteobacteria > Acetobacterales > Acetobacteraceae > Rhodopila. Next base: position 1,975 of record DASYBP010000268.1, on the reverse strand, counting down.
ATGGTGCTCCCATCGCAGCCGCAGAATCTCGCGTATCTTCCGCATCGACAATCTCTCGCCAGGCATCCCGATCCCTTGCTCCTCCGCAAAAGATCGACACTACCTTAGGTTGAAAACTGTCAGCGCTAGCCGAACGGCACCGTCATCCCCGACATGATCAGGATCACCGGAATCAGTGATCACGATCCACCGGAATGCATGATCAGGATCGAACGGATTCGATGATCACGATCAAACGGAATCAGTGATCACGATCGACCGGAACGCGCATTCAGAGCATCGAAACCGAGACCGATAAGCTGCGAATTGGTGCAACACCCCTCGACACGACCGCAGTCTGCCCACTCTGCGGCACCAGGTCGGCCCATATCCACAGCCGATATCGGCGAACACTGACCGACCTTCCATCGCAGGGCCGCCGGGTTGTGGTGACCATCAGCGCCCGTCGCTTCCGCTGCCTCGTCACCGATTGCCGTCGGCAGATTTTCGCCGAACGACTTGAGACCACGGTTGGTGCCCCATTCGCACGTCGGACCGCGCGTCTTGAGGGGATTGCTCATCATCTGGGGTTGGCACTGGGCGGCCGACCGGGACAAAGCTTCGCACGACGCCTGTTGCTGCCCGTGAGCAATGACACCTTGCTGCGCGTTGTCCGGCGTCGTGCTGTCCAACCACCCAAGGAACCGCGGGTCGTCGGGATCGATGACTTTGCCTGGAAGCGGGGTCACCGCTATGGGACGATCGTCTGCGATCTGGAGCGGCGATGCATCATCGACATCCTGCCGGATCGGGAAGCCGCGACAGCGGCGGCCTGGTTGGCGGGGCATCCTTCAATCACCGTGATCGCACGCGACCGCGGCGCCGGTTACCGGCAGGCCGCCGCTGACGGCCGTCCTGACGCGGTTCAGGTCGCCGACCGGTGGCACCTGATGGAAAACGCCAGCGCCGCCTTTCTCACTGCCGTGCAACGGTCGATGGCTGCGATCCGCAAGGCCGTCGGTGCGGGTGTGGTCGATCCTGCGTCTTTGAGCGCCGCGGAACGCCGCCAGCATTCGGGGTGGCTTCGCCGCGAGGCCGAGAACGCCGGTATCCTGGCGTTGGCAGGTCAGGGCGTAGCGATCAAGGAGATCATGCGGCGGACCGACAAATCGCGTGGTCTGGTGCGCAAAGTGGTCCGCGGCGCGCGCAATGACATATTCCGCAGCCGGATGAATTCGCTGGAGCCATTCCTGGCACAGCTTGAGACAGCGTGGGCGGGTGGCAACCACAATGGAGCTGCGCTCTGGCGGGCCATGAAAGCGAAAGGCTTCACCGGCAGTCTCCGTGTCGTCACGGAATGGGCTACAAGACAGCGGAAAGACGAAGGAACCGCAACGCGGGACAATCGGCCCGGCAAGACACCATCGGCACGCAGCATCGCCCGAATGATGACGACCGAGCGCGATACTTTGTCCAAGACCGCCGCCCGTACCATCGCAATGATCGGTGATGCCGTACCCGGTCTGACTGCCGCACGTGATCTGCTCGACCGTTTCCACCGCATTGTCCAGCACCGCAAAGACAAGCGCTTGGATGACTGGCTTGCGGACGCGAAGACGGGTTTGTTGGCTTCGTTCGCCTCCGGCATCGGGCAAGACTGCGTAGCGGTGAGGGCGGCACTGACAGAGCCGTGGTCAAACGGCCAAACTGAAGGGCAGAACACGAGACTCAAGCTGGTCAAACGTCAGATGTACGGCCGGGCGAATCTCGACCTGCTGCGCGCCCGGCTGATCAGAGTGCCAGAAACTTCGTAGAGATCTCCACCAAGATTGCGTCAGACCCCAAAATTGCACGCCGAAACACAACGGATCAAATCAAGCGAGAACTGCGGCGGCGGTCGGCAGTCGAACCGGTGATCGGGCATCTCAAGGAAGAACACCGGATGGGACGGAATTATCTGGCCAGCCAGACCGGCGATGCCACCAACGCCGTCCTC
>DASYBP010000267.1:0-1615 GCA_036500715.1 Rhodopila sp. | reverse complement strand
GCCAAGGTCAGACAGACCCTGACCAGTACCATCGGCCATCGAATGCGCAGCAACCCGTGTCAGCGGTATGTGCCGGGACGAGGCTGATGTGTGATCACATTCCCAGGCGTGGCACCGCCGCCGGGCGCTGGTGCTGTGTCGCGCTACGAAACGTCTTGACCTCCGGCTGTAGTATCGCGCTGCTCAGCTGGCATATCAGTTGTGCGCCCGTTTTACCACTCTCAGTAATGCCCGAATTTTATCGTCGCCGCGTCGACTGGGGCAGGCAAGATTTTCGGAGACGCGCGTAAGAATGACGTGCGGCCGGGTGCTAATCCACCGACTGCGGAACATGCCGCAGCGGAAAAGGAACAAGGAGAGAAGTGCCATGCATCGTCTGAAGAACCGGACCCTGGGCATTGCGCTGGGCGGTGCCGCCGTCGGCGGGCTCGTGCTCGCCGGCGCGGCAAGCGCCTCGGCCGCGACGCTGACAAATGGCGGAAGCGCGCACGGGTGGGTCTACACCAGCACGCTGGGACTTCGGCCTCAACGAGCGGGCGAGCCGCTGGCTGAGACAGCCACTCCGGACGCACAAGCACGGCCTAGCCTGTTGCCGCTACAGGGAATTCCGCTGACCGCGCCAGGCAAGAAGCTCCTTCAGTGGGGACAGGTCATGCCCCTTATCCGTTGGATAAATCTCCTTTATGAACAGCGTAACGCCCTGGTCCGCGTAGGCGTCAGCCGATGTGCCGTCGCCCGGCCAGGAGACCGCGCGTTCGATAAGGGTCTCGTCCCGGCCCGCCTCGGTCGCGTGCTTGCGGACGAGATCGTTCTTACGGCGGAAGGTCTCAAGGTCCAGGGAGCTGTGCCAGATGGAGGCATAGCGGCCGGCCAGCGGAAGAGTCTTCTTCTCGCCGGAGCCGCCGACAAGTATCGGTATGTCCCTGACGGGTTTCGGCTTCAGCAGCTTGAGCCGGTTGTCGATGCGCTGGAGACCTTCGGCGAACAAGTCCATCCGTGATTTCACTGTGCCGTAGGGATATCCGTAGACCGTATAGTCCTTCTCGTACCATCCGGCCCCGACGCCCAGGATCAGCCGCCCGCCCGAGATGTGGTCGACAGTCCGCGCCATGTCCGCTAGCAGGTCGGGGTTCCGGTACCCCATTCCCGTCACCAGGGTGCCGATCTCGACGTTCATGGTGATTTCCGCCCAGGAGGCGAGCGCGGTCCAGGCCTCGAAGTTGTTCACGTCCGGCTGTTCCGGCAGCAGCCTGGGTCCTTCGGCGGTTCGCTGGACGAACGGTTTGTGAAAGTGGTCGTAGCCGAATACGACATCGACCCCGATTTCCTCGGCGCGCAGCACCGCGTCACGCCAAGAGGCGTAACTGGGCGTTCCGCCGGGCCACAACTGCACGCCGATCCGAATAGGACGAGCCATTTGGCTGATGCTCCGTTCACTAGTGATATGGAGGCGGATGTGCGGGTTCGTCACCGAGCGCTGCCGCTGCCGACGGCATCGATCGCGGCGAGGATGTCGCTGACTTCTGAGCGGGTGCTGTAGTCCGGGTGCACATCGACCCAGCGCACGACGCGGTCGGCGTCGATCACGACCGTCGTCGGCATCGGGATGGCCGTC
>DASYBP010000266.1:0-1604 GCA_036500715.1 Rhodopila sp. | reverse complement strand
CCCGCCGCTGCGCTCCGGCAGCGTCACCAGCGGCCAGACCGCCCACGGATTCATCGGCTACGGCTGCAATCTGTGCCGCCGCAGCGGCGACCAAAGCCTATACATCGAGATGATCGACCCGGATACCGAAAACCCCCTCGCCCCCGGCCCTTTTCGCGTCATCGAAGCGGGCTGGCAAGTCCACACCTGAGAGGCACCAGCCAATGAGCGATGCCCAGCCTCGCTTGCCTCGAAATCCTTGCGAGGGAGTCAAGTTGCCGAAGCGGCAGCACGCCGACCGTGGCTACCTGTCACACGCACAGGTGGCGGCGCTGGTCGGAACGGTCGAGCGCAACGCGGAAGTTGTACGTTTGCTTGCTTATTCGGGGCTGAGGTGGGGTGAGATGGCCGCGCTGCGTGTCTGCGACTTCGACATGCTGCGCCGCAGGGTCAACGTTTCCCGGTCGGTGACGGAGGCCTCCGGCGCGGGTCTGGTGTGGTCGACGCCTAAGACGTGGGAGCGGCGTTCTGTGCCGTTCCCGGCGGCGCTCGCCGCCGAGCTGGCGGCGCTGATGATCGGCAAGGATCGCGACGCGCTGGTGTTCACGGACCAGCGTGGCGGTGTGCTGCGTAACTCCAACTGGCGCGCAAGAGTATTCGCGCCAGCCGTCGAGGCCTGCCAGAAGGCGGACGACGCCTTCCCGTCGATCACTCCGCACGACCTCCGGCACACGGCGGCCTCGTTGGCCATCTCCGCCGGAGCCAACGTAAAGGCTGTGCAGCGGATGCTCGGACACGCCAAGGCGTCGATGACACTCGACGTCTATGCGGACCTGTTCGATGACGACCTGGACGCCGTTGCGGTCAACCTCGATGCAGCAATCACGGCGGCGGCCAAGGCGGCTCAGGAGGCCTGAGCTAGACGACTGCCAGCGTTGTCTCAGCTCAGCTTCCAGTGAGCTTCCGCCTCAGAAGTTGTGGCAGGTGTTGGCGACCTGCAGGACAACTCCGATGTACTGCTGAACGTACGGCTGAGATTCTGGCCTGCTCTCCAGCTCCTGGGCTATCTGCTGGCGCTGATCCGGCGACGAGTCGAGGAATCCACGCAGCATGGCCTGTGCCGTCGGCGATGCGGACAGTGCCGCGGCAGCTACCGGCGATTGCGCATTCAGCGCCGACACCACCTGCGAGTAATTGCAAGTGCTGTTCATGACCGGACTCAAATCGGGATCTGCGGACGCGATCCCGGCCCCAGGGATCAACAACAATGTTAGAGCGCCAACTGCGGCAAGCAGTCTGGCCAACGACAGCGTGCCCATTTGTGGAGACCTTCCAACCGACGCACCGCCCAACCTGCGACGGCGACGACATCAGCGTAGCGGATTTGATTCGGTTCTCAGTAGGCAGTCGGAGGGTGGGGGCGACGGCTCGCTTCATGTCCGGCGTACTTCCACGCCAAGCGTTTTCGTGTACCAGCGGCTTGCGCTCGTGTGTACCCATTGTGTACCGGTGGCCTCTGGCCAGCTCGCCAGCTACGCCGGTTTAGGCTTCTTACCTAGCCTTTCTCGTGTGGAGCTAAGGGGATTCGAACCCCTGACCTACTCGATGCGAACGAGTCGCGCTAC
>DASYBP010000265.1:0-1743 GCA_036500715.1 Rhodopila sp. | reverse complement strand
CGCCGAGCGAGGCCTGAGCAAACAGGGCATCAAACTGATCGGTACCGGCGACGTGGTGGACGACGACATCCTGAACGGCATGGGCGACGTGGCGCTCGGCACGGTGACATCGATGCACTACACGGCCGCTCTCGACAATCCCGAGAACCGCGCCTACGTTGCTGCCTTCGAAAAAGCCAACCCCGGCATGCGCCCGAACTTCCACAGCGTCGGCGCCTATGACGGGATGCACCTGATCTACGCGGCGCTGCAGGCCACCAAGGGCGACACCAACGGCGACAAGCTGCTGGCAGCCATGAAGGGGCAGAAATGGAACAGCCCGCGCGGCCCGGTGGAACTCGATGCGCAGACGCGTGAGATGATCCAGAACGTGTACATCACCCGCACGGAACGTGTGAACGGCCAACTGTTCAACGTGCCGTTCGACAAGGTCGAGGCAGTCAAGGATCCGGCCAAGATCAAATAGCCTCGCCAAAGCAACGCAGGCCGTATCCGGATGCTCCGATTTGCCCGCCGCGCCCCTCGCACTGCCAGGGGCGCGGCGTTTCGGCGGTAAAAACACATGCTAACCATTCTCTTCGACGGTATCGCCTACGGCATGCTTCTGTTCGTGCTGGCGAGCGGTCTGGCCATTACGCTGGGGTTGATGAACTTCGTCAATCTCGCGCACGGCGCCTTCGCCATGGTGGGCGGCTACGCCACCGTGCTCGCCATGTCGCGTCTGGGCGTCCCCTTCTTTTGCGCATTGCCGCTTGCGTTCGTCGCGTCGGCCGTGCTGGGCGGCATCCTCGAACGCACGCTCTATAAGCGGGTGTACGGGCAATCCGAGCTCAACCAGGTGCTGTTTACGATCGGCCTGACCTTCATGGCCATCGCGACGGTCGACTACTTCATGGGCTCGACCCAGCAGTTCCTGAACCTGCCGCAGTGGCTCCAGGGCCGCACGGTGTTCGCCGGCATCGGCATCGGTTACTACCGGTTGTTCGTGATCCTGGTCTGCGTGGTGCTCGTCATCGCGCTTCAGCTGATCCTGAACCGAACCCGCTTTGGCAGCCGCCTGCGCGCATCGGTGGATGATCCGCGCGCGGCGAGCGGCCTTGGCATCAACATCAACTTCGTGTTTCTGACCACCTTCGCCTTCGGCTCGGGTCTCGCCGGCCTCGGTGGCGCGCTGGGCGCGAACATGCTTGGCCTCGATCCGATCTTCCCGCTCAAGTTCATGATCTATTTCCTGGTCGTGGTCGCGGTAGGCGGCACGACCTCGCTGACCGGTCCGTTGCTGGCCTCGCTGCTACTGGGCATCGCCGACGTGGCGGGCAAGTACTACATCCCCGATCTGGGGGCATTCATCATCTACGGCGTCATGATCGTCACGCTGATGTGGCGGCCACAAGGTCTATTCGCCCGCGCGGAGAGCAAATGAAGTCGGCAATTTCTAACACAGCGGGTACACCGGCACTGGCGCCCGACATCCGCAACATTGGCAAGCGCTGGTCGCGCTGGCGTCCGGCGGAAATCGTTTTCTGGATCGCGGCGCTGGGCGCCTGCATGGCGCCGCTCAACAACTACCTGTTGCTCAACGAGATGGCGATCCTCGCACTGTTTGCGGTTTCGCTGGACCTGATCCTCGGCTATACGGGTATCGTCTCGCTCGGCCATGCTGCCTTTTTCGGCCTCGGTGCCTACACGGCAGCGCTGCTCGCCAAGCACTTCGCTCTCGATCCGCTGCTGGGGATGGTGATC
>DASYBP010000264.1:0-3542 GCA_036500715.1 Rhodopila sp. | reverse complement strand
CGCCGCCTTTCCTGCTGGCACGGTCACTCGATGACGGGCCAGGAAAGCTGTATCTGCGGGCACATTGTCCACAGATCGGTCTCGACATGTGTAAGCATCTTGATCGGCTGGATGTCGGCGATGATGATTTCATCTGGCACGAAAACGGCGTCTACTCCGCCGTCCCGCTCGATGAAGCGGCCCTGCTGCGGGCCGAGGACAAGCGGATCTACATAGCCGCCGCGTTGGAGCACCCCTGGATGCAGCTACGAGCCATCATGGCCAACGCGCTGCAGCAACTGGGGCTTTTCACGCTGCGGGAATATTTTATCCCGTCCTATGCCTATGCTGATCCTGGCAATCCTCCGGATATGCTTACCGCGTATATCCGGCCCACCGAGCCAATGTGGGAGATCTACCTTGGCATCCCGGAATATCTGATCGTCGCGGCCGGCTTCACTTATGCCTGCTATCTTTGGTCCCGCGGACTTTTGGGTCCGGTGAATCGGTCGTTCTTTATCCTGGTTCTCGCGGCGGTGATCGCTAACGCCTTCGTCTGCTCGTTGTCCATCCCGTCTCCCCGTTATGAGGCGCGAATCATGTGGCTTATCCCTATGTCCGCATTACTGTTTCACCTATCCGTTAGGCGATGGCAACAAAGTGGTGTTGTCAGCGCGATCTCGTAACGACGCCCCGCCAAACACGTGCCAATTGGTATCAGATATGCCGGGCGGCTGGGTCGAGGCCCAGGAAATAGCGGCCGCAGATCTCGATGTGGCCGGTGCGGCCCTGCACCTGCTGGGCCGAGGCGTGGATATCGCGCATCTTCCGCTCGAACAAATTGCTGGTGAAGATCGCGGTGGCGCCGGCCTCGAGATAGGCGAATTCGGCAACTTCCTTGGCACGTTGAATAGCCGTGGTCGTGGCTAGCCGCATCAGTACGCGGTTTTCCGTCGTCAGCGCCCCGGTTCGCTGTATGCTATCCCAGCCGTCTCGGATCGCTTCCAGCACGAAGGCACGCGCGGAGCGAAGCTTGGCTTCGTTCTCGGCGACCAGATGTTGCATCACCGGGCTGTCGCGCAGGGTGCGGGCGGTGTGCGATGGCTTCTTGGTCTGCGCCAGGATTTTCAGTTCATCCAGCATGCCGCGGGCGATCCCCAGCGAGACGCCGGCGAAGCCGCAGGCATAAGCATTGGTGGTGGTGAAGCGGAAGAACGGATCATCGACGCGGCGTTCGGCGTCGATGTCGCGGCGGACCGTGTAGGCTTCTGGGACGAAGACGTCGTTCAGGGTGTAGCTGTCGCTGCCGGTGCCGCTCAGGCCGACGACGTCCCAGTTGCTCGACCAGTTGATCTGATCCTGGCGGAGCAACATCGTGCGCTCGATCAGTGTGCCGTCGGTATCCTTCAACAGGGAGCCGTCGGGCAGTTCGACGTGGCAGTGCGCGCCCATCCAAGTGGCGTGGTGGCCGCCGCTGCCGAAACCCCATTTGCCGGTGACCCGGTAGCCACCCGGCACCACCTTGGCCCGCCCTTCGAGTTGGAAGCCCCAGGCCAGGACGCCGCGCTGATCGTTGCCCCAAATTTCCTTTGCGACCGGGGCATCCACGTACGCGGCGGCCATCGAACAGCCGCTGGCCTGGCCGACGCACCAGGCGGTCGAGGCATCGGCCGCGGCGAGGATCTCCATGACGTTCACGAACGTGTCGAGACCGGCGCCGTAGCCGTTCAACTGGCGCGGCAGCAGGGTGCGATAGAGACCTCGGTCGTGCAGCGCGTCCAGCACGCTGGGGGTCAGTTGTCCCAGCGCCTCTACCCGGGATCCCTCGGTCTGCAGGATGGGCGCGATGTCGCGCGCCTGAGCGACAGGGTCGGATGACAGATCGAAGGTGGTAGCGACCTGGTTCAGGTCCAGCGCAGCACTCATGGCCAAATTCCTTAGGTGCCAAGTCCTTGGATGATTGGCTTTCCTTATCAAGCCAATGACGCTCTGGCCAGCCAAGCGGGCGTGGAGGCGTAGCGCGATCCTCAGTCCGTGGATGCGGCGGCCAGTTCGGCTGTCATCTGGGCTTGCATCACGAACTTCTGCACCTTGCCGGTCACCGTCATGGGGAAGGCATCAACGAACCGCACGTAACGCGGGATCTTGAAGTGGGTGATCCGGTCGCGGCAGAAACCTCTGACGTCCTCCTCGGTCGCCGTGGCTTCAGGCCTCAGCCTGATCCAGGCGCATAGCTCCTCGCCGTAGCGGGCATCCGGGACCCCGAAGACCTGAACGTCGGCAACGGCGGGATGGCCGAACAGAAATTCCTCGACCTCGCGTGGATAGATGTTCTCGCCGCCGCGGATCACCATATCCTTGCTGCGCCCGGTAATCGTGATGTAGCCGTCCGCGTCCATGGTGCCGAGATCGCCGGAATGCAGCCATCCCGCCGCGTCGATCGTCTCGGCGGTCTGCGCCGCGCCATTCCAGTAACCGCGCATAACCATGTGACCGCGGAAGCAGATTTCTCCCTGGACGCCGCATCGCACGGTGCGTCCCTCGAGATCGGCGATCCTGACCTCCATGTGCGGCTGGACCCGGCCGATCGTGGTCACGCGCCGTTCCAATGGGTCGGTGGGCGCGGTCTGAACGCTGCTGCCGGAAAGTTCGGTCATGCCGTAGACGATGACGATGGCGCTCAGGTGCATCTCGTTCATGATGCGCCGCATGATGTCGGACGGACAGGGCGAGCCGCCGATGAAGCCCAGGCGCAATGTGCTGAGATCGTACTGGCCGAAGGCCGGATGGTTCAGAACCGCGACGAACATGGTGGGCACGCCGCCAAAGGCGTCGCATCGCTCCACCTGGATGGCCTCGAGCGCGGCCAACGGGTCGAATGCCTCGCCCAGGTACACGATGGTTGCGCCGACCAGGATGCCGGCGATGCTGCCTAGCACCATGCCGCCGACATGATACAACGGCAGCGGGTTGCAGAACCGCTGACCCTCCTGCATGCCTGCCTGCTCGGCGAAAAAGAATGCGTTGTTGATCAAGCCGTGATGGGTCAGCGTGGCCGCCTTGGGCGACCCCGTCGTGCCGGATGTGAACTGGATGTTGATCGGATCGTCGGGCTGACACAATTCGGCCAGCTCGGACAGGCGAGCCTGTTCCTTCGGCCCCCCAAGCGCCCGCACCGCCGCCAGCGTGTAAAAGCCTGGTTCGTGGGTATCCGCTATGTGGATCACTATGGTCAGATGAGGCAAGCGCGTCGCGCGCAACGCGCCTGGGGCGCAATGGTCGAGTTCGGGCGCCAGCGTGCGCAGCATGCCGACGTAGTGGCTTGTCTTGAAGTGGTCGGCGGTGATCAAGGCTCGGCACTCTACCTTGTTCAGGGCGTATTCCAGCTCCGCGACGCGGTAGCCAGGATTGAGGTTCACCAGTATCAGTCCGGCCTTTGCGGCCGCGTACTGACTTATGACCCAGGCGATGTTGTTGGGTGACCACAGTCCGACGCGATCGCCCGGCTGGAGACCGAGGGCGATCAAACCGGCCGCGAGGCGGTCGACCTGCTGACGCAGTGC
>DASYBP010000263.1:0-1925 GCA_036500715.1 Rhodopila sp. | reverse complement strand
TCGAAGCACCAGGCATTCAGGCAGACCGCGATGTCGTAGGCCAACAGGTCGGTGGCGGCAAAGTAGAAGTCGATGACGCCCGATAGCTGGTCACCAAGAAAGAACACGTTGTCGGGGAACATATCGGCATGGATGTGTCCGACCGGAAGCCCCACCGGCCAGGCAGCCAGGATCGTCGCCAGTGCCGTGTCGAGCTCACCGACCAGGCCGACGTTCAACTCATCGCCGCACGCCCGGCACCGGTCCAGCAGCGGCATCCAGCTTTCCGGCCCCAGTGCGTTGGCCCGCGTCGGCGCGTAGCCGGCACCGGCGAGGTGCAGTGTCGCCAGTGCCGCTCCGACCGGGCCGCAATGCGCCTGCCGCACGCGCCTTGGCCAGACGCCAGGCAGAAACGTGGTGATCGCCGCGTACTTGCCGCATAGCTGGCGCAACGCCTCCCCGTCCCGCCCCCGCACCGGCTGGGGGCAGACCAGGCCGTGCTGTGCCAGATGCTCCATCAGGCCGATGAACCAGGGCAAGTCGCGCGGGTCCACCCGTTTTTCGTACAATGTCAGGAAGAAATCGCCGCCGGTGGTACGCAGCGAATAGTTGGAGTTCTCCACGCCCTCTACCACGCCGCGGAACGCGACCATGGTGCCGATGTCGTAGTCGGTCAGGAACGACGCAAGCGCATCATCGGTGACATCGGTATAGACGGCCATCAGGCGTGGCCGGTCAATGCGTCCAGTTTTCGATGCGGCCCCATTTGAAGTTGTCGGAATAGGCCTTGGGCTTCACGCGGCGGATCCGCGGCAGCTCCACGTCGTACTGGATGCCGGCACGTTCGGCGTAGGCTATGGCTTCGTCGCGGGTATCGAAGAACAGCTTCACCTGCGTCTGCGTGTCGCCGCCACCGGTCCATCCCATCAGTGGGTCGGGCACCTCGCGGTGCGAGGGGATGAATTCCAGCGCCCACTCCTGAGTCCTGGCCCACCCGGACTGCATCGCGGTTTTCGGCTGCTGGAAAATGCGGGCACGCATGCAGAGAATTCTCCTGACATCGTCACATTCGGGCCCAGGGTACGGCGCCGCGATCATACACACTGGTCGGGGCGGCGGGACTCGAACCCACGACCTCCTGTACCCAAAACAGGCGCGCTACCAGGCTGCGCCACGCCCCGAAACCGGCCGGACCCTATGTGCCGTGGCGTTCCGATGCAAGGATCAAGTGGCTTGAGGGATTCGAGCGTGAAAAGCTGCGGGTTCCCCATGCCTTTTTCCAGAAGGTTAACCTGTTTCCGCGCCAAGCCAGCTTGGTCGACTAATTCGGTCTGTGTAAGCGAGGGCGAAGCCTCGACACTTGCGATTCTGAGGTTTTTTGCCAGCACCTCGCGCTGACGAAGCGGCGGATACGGAGCCAAAAGCCGCCGAGTCTCCGCCTCGTCTTTGGGAGACATCCCGCCCTCGTCAAGGAAGTCCTGCAAGGTGACCCGGTCCGTGGGATGCATTTTGGGCGCCGGCCGCCCGGCCGCCTGCCGTTTCGGTCCCTTCTTGGGCGGTTTAGGTGGCTTTTCGCTCATTCGCGGATGGTATCAATCTAATGGGTAATCGCAAATCCCCACCCCCGGCGGACGATAGACCGACGCAGCAAGGCGCCCTCGCGACGCCGCCCCGACCCGGTGAGCATCTTGTGCTGCGCGAGAGGCCCGGCGACCGACAGCGGTTTCTTGCGTATTTATGGCCAGCGGAGAAGCCGAGCGGGTTCTACTGGCTTTCTGTCCTGGAGTTTTTGGACGGCGGCCCGATGCAAACCGAGCTAGGAGGCCGATTGCATGGGCCGGCGTCCCGATGTTGTTGGACTATCTGCACCTGTCGATTTCGGACGCCGCACAGGTCAGTCGGCTTGAGGGATCAGGTCCGTTCAGCCACCGGCCGGTGTCCTGATG
>DASYBP010000262.1:0-2165 GCA_036500715.1 Rhodopila sp. | reverse complement strand
CACGCGGAACGGCAAATCGGCTGGATCCAGCCGAATGCGCTGGTGTTTCCCATACCATGTAAAGCTGTCCCCCCGCATCAGGTCCGTCACCGGGATCGCAGCCTGGTCATCCAGCCCGAATTCCCAAAGCGGCACCTCAATTACCGCCTCCTGCGCGATGTGGGGATCGAAGCTGACGGCCACCAGGACCATGCTCCGATCAACCGGATCACGTTTTCCGTACAGAATGACTTGGTCGTTGTAGGCAGGATAGAATGTCAGCCCCAGATGCGATTGCAAGGCGGGATGCTGACGCCGGATCCGATTGAGCGCGGTAATCTCGGCGACGATGTTGCCTGGCGCCGCGTAATCCCTGGGCCGAATTTCATACTTCTCCGAATCGAGATATTCCTCGCGCCCCGGCAGCGGCGCCGCCTCACAAATCTCGAAGCCAGAATACATACCCCACAGCCCTGACAGCGTCGTCGCCAGCGCCGCCCGGATCAGGAAGCCCGCTCGACCGGAGGTCTGCAGAAAGATCGGATTGATATCCGGCGTGTTGACAAAGAAACTTGGCCGAAAGAAGTCAGCCACCGGGGGTGTGGTCAGTTCGGTCAGGTATTCGGTGATCTCCTGCTTCGTGTTGCGCCACGTGAAGTAGGTGTAGGACTGCGTAAATCCAACCTTCGCGAGCCGGTACATCAGTTTGGGCCGGGTAAAGGCTTCCGATAGGAACAACACGTCCGGACGGCGGCTTTGGATGTCCGCGATCATCCACCGCCAGAACGGCAGCGGTTTCGTGTGCGGATTGTCCACGCGGAAGCTCCGCACACCTTGGTCTACCCAGAATTGGACCACGTCGCGCAGCGCGATCCAGACGGCGGGGAACGACGCCTCGCCATAAAAGTCCGGATTGACAATGTCTTCGTACTTCTTCGGCGGGTTCTCCGCGTAACGCATCGATCCGTCAGGGCGCCAGCGAAACCAGTCCTTGTGCTGTGTCACCCAAGGGTGGTCCGGCGCGCACTGGATGGCAAAATCGATCGCGATTTCAAGCTCCTGCTCATGCGCCGCAGCCAGCAACAGGCGGAAATCCTCCAACGTGCCAAGCGCCGGATGGGTGGCATCGTGACCGCCTTCGGCACTGCCGATGGCATAAGGGCTGCCAACATCGCCCGCCGCTGCCTTCAGGCTGTTATTCCGTCCTTTGCGGTTGACCCGGCCGATCGGATGGATCGGCGGAAAGTAGAGCACGTCGAAGCCCATCGCCCGAATATCGGGCAGGCGTTCGATAACTGACCGGAAGGTGCCGTGCACCGCTGCATCATGCGTGACGGAACGCGGAAACAGCTCGTACCAACTCGCGAACTCAGCCATCGGCCGGTCAACGCGTACCGTATTCGTCACACTCCGCGCCGCGAACGGGCGCGGGTCCGCCCGCTTCATCGCCACCGCCAGCTCGTCCGACAGCAAAGCGTCAACCGTCGACCCGGCAGTACATTCGACCCCGGCCGCCTTGGCCAAATCCCGCCCCTCCTCAATCTCCAGGCTTACGTCCTGACCTGCCGCGACCTTGGCATGCAGATCGTGGGTGAAGGTTCCCCACTGATCCCACCAGCCCTCCACCGCGAACGTATAGAGCCCGATTCGTTCGGGCCGGACCCGAGCCTCCCAGCGATCGTTGGGGAGCTTCAACATCGGTATGCGCTGCCACACGCTGGAGTCCGCCGGCCGCCACAGCAGGTCAGCCGCCAGCACATCATGACCATCGGCGAAGACGTCGGCGCGAACCGTGAAATCACGGCCAACGACGCTCTTTGCCGGGAACTCCCCTCCGGGTTCCACGGCTTCAACGGCGACTCGAGTGGACTCTGCCCACGACCGAGACAGCTCCAGCTCGCCGCCCGGAATGTCTCGCGTCGGATGGCAGGGCAGGATGCGCACCTCGCCCGGGGCTAGCGGGGTATCGCCGTCATCGTCGACCACCAGCGCCAAGCCGGCGGCCGAGGGCAATGGCTGCAACGAAAAACCCAGCGGCGCGGGCCGGATGATATCCGGGTTGATGACGATCAACGCGTCGGACCGCAACAGCGCCGTGACCGGTGCGGCGGGGCTGGTGATCGGCCGCAGCCTGCCCAGAGAGGGGAGCCCAGCGTTCAGTCGAATGGCGCGCGCGATATCCTCGG
>DASYBP010000261.1:0-2015 GCA_036500715.1 Rhodopila sp. | reverse complement strand
TGCGAGAGGCCGTTGCGTCGCAGCTTGGATCCGTGCCGAACTGGACCGTGTCGTTGCTTGAGCAATTGCCGTCCGGCGTGTTCCTGCTCGATTGGGCGGGCCTGTCGATGGCTGCCTAAACCCGCTGAAATCCGGCGACATGTAAAGCTGGAAGCCTACCACCGGCTGCCGAGACTGGCGCGGCGCGTTGGCGGACAGCTGTGGACCGAGTGGTTGCGAGGAACGCCGGCTGGCGCTGCCGCGGAGGGCGGGTAAAAGTTTGCCCTGATCAAGGGGCAAGCACGGCGCCGATGTGAACTTGGCGGTTACGCTCGACGCCGTGCCCCACACCGTGCCGGGCACGCATGCAGGGCGAGTATCGCGGCAATCGTGGCGTTCGTCCACGTGATGGCTGCCGATGCGACGATGGCGGCGTGGTATCCGCCCGGCTCTACGTGTGCGCGGGCTGCCGCCGCCAGGTGCTGATCTGCAGCTGCTGCGATCGCGGGCAAATCTATTGCCCCGGCGATTGTGCTCCAAGGGCCCGCCACCGCAGCTTGCGTGCTGCCGGACGGCGCTACCAAACGAGCCGCCCTGGACGGCTCGCACATGCTGCGCGGGCGCGTCGCTACCGGGCGCGCGGCAAAAAAGTGACGCATCACGGTTCACTCCTCCGCCCGCCGGATGATCTGTTGACGCCCAGCTCGCCGGCGACCGCGAGCGACGCAAACGCCTGGACTGACCGACCGTCGCCGTCGGCCTCGCACTGCCACTGGTGCGGGCGGCGATGTTTGGATCTCGTCCGCCAGGTATTTCTGCGTCGCCGTCTCCGTCGTCGAGGAATTGTGCGACACAATCGGACAGGACGCGGTCACGGTGACACCACCTGATATCGAGGCGCAGATCCTGCGCTTCTACCACGCTGAAAAATGGACCATCGGCACGATCGCGCGGCAGCTGCACATCCATAACGGTGTGGTGCGGCGCGTGTTGGCACAGGCCGGTTTGTCAAAGAGTGGCCGAGCACCACGCAAATCGTTGATCGACCCGTACCTGCCGTTCATCCGTCAGACGCTGGAGACGTTCCCGGCGCTGACGGCCAGCCGGCTGTATGGGATGGTGCGCGAACGCGGCTATCAAGGCCGTCCCGATCACTTCCGCCATCTGATCTCCTGTCACCGGCCACGCCGCAAGGTCGAAGCCTATCTGCGTCTTCGTTGCCTGCCCGCCGAACAAGGCCAAGTGGACTGGGCTCACTTCGGTCGTCTCGAGATTGGCCGCGCGCGGCGGCCCCTGATGGCGTTTGTTATGGTGCTCAGCCACTCGCGGCAGATCTTTCTGCGCTTCTTCCCGGATGCCCGAATGGAGAGTTTTCTCCGCGGCCATGTCGCAGCATTCAACGCCTGGGGTGGTGTACCTCGCGTCCTACTGTATGACAATCTGAAGAGTGTGGTGCTCGAACGACGTGGCGACGCGATCCGCTTCCATCCGACGTTCCTGCGCTTCGCCGGAGACTATCGTTACGAGCCGCGTCCTGTAGCGATCGCGCGCGGCAACGAAAAAGGCCGCGTGGAACGAGCTATACGGTTCGTCAGGGAGTCGTTCTTCGCCGCACGCACGTTCACCGATATTGATGACCTCAACACTCAGGCGGACGCCTGGTGCATCGGTCCCGCTGCCGATCGGCGCTGCCCAGAGGAGCCCGAGCGCACTGTCCGTGCGGTGTTCGACGACGAAACACCACGTTTGCTCGCACTGCCACACAACCCGGAGCCAGTGCTCGAGCGTGTGGCGGTGTCGGTCGGCAAGACGCCGTACGTCCGCTTCGACCTGAACGATTATTCGGTACCATTTGGGTATGTTCGCCGCGTGCTGACCGTGCTCGCTGATCCGCACGAAGTGCGCATCGCCGACGGTGCCGAGGTGCTAGCCCGCCACCCGCGCAGCTACGACCGCCGCGCACAGATTGAGGTTGCCGCTCACATCCAGGCCCTCGTCGACGACAAGCATGCCGCACGCCAGCATCGTGCCACCGA